>CANJNG010000050.1 GCA_947475205.1 Bacteroidota bacterium | reverse complement strand
CGTCGAAAGGGTATCTCGTAACGACGTTTTTCGTCCGTTCTTGCAAACGAATCTGACACTAATATAGTGTGTCTTTCTTCTTGTTTCTCTTTCTCCATTTTGAGTTTTTTGTTTTCAAAATGTGTCAAGTTTTTTTAGGAGATGACAACCGTAAATTAATTCCCCCCTTCGCAATGATGCAATATCAATCTGTCAATCATAGGGCACTCCCGAAGCAAACTGCGAAGCTGCTCTTGGCATCATTAAAAAAAAACACTAATCTAAAATCAAACAGCAGATTGAACTATTACAACGCTCAATTGTATGGTTCCGCTTTATTATTTCCAAAAAATTTAACCTTTCCCAATTCAGTTCTCTATTTCCCAATACATTTGGTGAATGAAATCGAATTGGCTAGGCAACGTTGCATTTAATCCATATCAGTTTATTCTGCCCAAAACCGAGGCCGAAATTCAGTCTTTGGTGAAGCAAGCCAAACGGGAAGGCCGGAAAATTCGGGTAGTAGGTAGCGGGCATAGCTGGACTCCCGCTTGCGAAACCGATGGCTATCTGCTAAACCTCGACCATATTTCGGGCTTATTAGCCATTGATTCACAGAATCAGACGGCTACCGTAAAAGCAGGTACTAAACTCAAACACCTGAATACTTTATTGTGGGAAAAAGGCTATGCACTTATTAATCTGGGTTCTATTGCCGAACAAAGCATTGCCGGAGCCACAGCTACTGCCACCCACGGCACAGGCATTGGATTTGGGAATCTGTCGTCGGCCATCACTGCTTTGAAGATTATTGATGGTGAAGGCGAATTGCGGGAGTTTTCCCTGGAAACTAATCCCGACATATTCAGTGCTTTCCCCGTTTCCATTGGGTGTCTAGGAATCATTACCGAATTCACCATCAAAATAGTTCGGAAATTCTATTTGCGGGAAGAACGGAAGCCTATGCTGTTTGAAGAAGCCCTACAAAATTTACCACAACTCTTAACCGCTTGCGATCATTTCAAGCTATGGTGGTTTCCCTACTCAGGAATGGTTCAAACCTATTCGGTGCATCGCAGTTCAGAAGAAATTCAGCTTAAAAAGAAGTTTAATCTGCTTAGGGAAGACTCCAAAGCGGCACATGCTATTTTCGGCTTCCTACTGAAATTAGGCAATTCCCGAAGCTTCGTGCCTCACATTAACCGGTTTATTTCGGCCATTCAATTCAAGACAGAAACCAATACCGGACGCAGCTATGATATTTTCACGATGGTTACTCCGCCCCGACACCATGAAAGCGAATATGCTATTCCGGTGGAAAAGGCTGCGGAGTGCATCGTTGCTCTTAAACAGCTAATCGAAGGTCAGCGGCATCCCGTTAATTTCGTGGCTGAAATAAGGTTTGTAAAGGGAGATGACTTGTGGCTAAGTCCGGCATATAAGCGAGATGTGTGCTATGTAGGCGGCTATATGGCTGGGGAGAAAGGCTACGCTAATTATTTAAAAGCCTACGAAACCTTAATGCTTTCATTTGGAGGAAGGCCGCATTGGGGTAAGGAGTTCAGTATGGAACGGCAACACTTCGAACAGGATTATCCCCGCTGGAATGACTTTAAGCAACTGCGGAAACAAATGGATAGCGGAGGGCTATTTGAAAATGAGTGGTTAGGGAAGATTTTTAGCTAAGGCTAAAATAAAATCGCAGGACATTTAGATTAGACCTGACAGGTTTTTAAAACCTGTCAGGTCTATTGCACCAAACAAATAAAACTTTCTTAGTGATGATGATGCCCGCCTTCCCATCCATGGGCGTGGCCATGAGCAATTTCTTCAATCGTAGAAGCACGAACGCCAACTACTTCAACGGTGAAGTGAAGGTCTTTTCCGGCCAGTTCATGATTAAAATCCATTAGCACAGTGTCGCCTTTCACTTCCTTTACAGTGCCTCTCAATGAATGTCCTTCATTGTTTTGCATCGGGATAACAGCTCCAGGTTTTAGCCAGTTAGTGTCAACCTTCCCGGATTTATCCTTGAAAATATCCAATGGAATTTCTGCAATATCATCATCGTAATATTCACCATAGCCATCGGCTGGGGCTATCCAAAAATCAACTTTATCGCCTTGTTTTTTGCCCAAAAGATTATCTTCAAAACCTTTTATCATCCCACCCATTCCAAACATAAATACTAGAGGGTCGCCGGGTTTTGATTTATCTTTAAGCCTTTCGATACCATTTTCTTCATCTTTAACGTGTAGTTGGTAATTTACAGCTACTACGCTTTTGTCTTCAATTGTCATTTTTCTGTTTTTGAAATTAATAAGGTCAAAGAAACGGAAAAAGTAAAATGGAGCAAAAAAATTTATTCTTTTTGGGAAATACAATGGGGGACAGATGAGATTGAAATCGGCTCAAATCTTGTTGAAAACCCCTTCAACTTTCGTGTAATTATTTGGGAGTTAAGTAGCCAAACCAGCTACTTTCGCAGCAAAATTATAAACGTTTAAAATTTACAATCAATGAGTTTATTAGTGGTTGGCACAGTTGCCTTCGATGCTATTGAAACCCCATTCGGGAAAACAGATAAAATACTAGGCGGAGCAGCTACATACATCAGCCTTGCCGCTTCATATTTCACCCATAAAATTAACATAGTGTCTGTTGTGGGCGACGATTTCCCTGCCGAACACATAGAAATGATGAATCGCCACGGTATCGATACCAAAGGACTTGAAGTAAAGCAGGGCGAAAAAACTTTTTTCTGGAGTGGAAAATATCACATTGATATGAATACTCGTGATACATTAGATACGCAGTTAAATGTGTTGGCCAATTTCAACCCGGTGGTGCCGCCAGAACATCGCAACCCAGAGTTTTTAATGTTAGGAAACCTTATGCCCCGCATTCAGCAAGACATAATGAGGCAGATGGAAAGTCGTCCGAAACTCATTATGATGGATACCATGAATTTTTGGATGGAAATTGCTTGGGACGATTTGATTGAAACCATAAAAATGGTAGATGTGCTTACCATTAACGATGAAGAAGCCCGTCTGTTAACCAAAGAATATTCGATAGTGAAAGCCGCTAAGAAGATTCTGGAAATGGGACCTAAATACCTGATTGTGAAAAAAGGCGAACACGGAGCTTTATTGTTCAATAAAGAAAATGTATTCTTTGCTCCTGCATTACCGTTAGAAGATGTGTTCGACCCTACAGGTGCAGGTGATAGCTTTGCCGGAGGATTCATTGGCTATCTTGATCAAACCAAAGATATTTCGTTTGATAACCTGAAACGTGCTGTGATATTTGGCTCGGCCACCGCTTCTTTTTGTGTGGAAAAATTCGGTACCGAACGCCTAACCGGACTTAGCCAAAACGAAGTGGACGACCGCATTCAGGAGTTTATCGATTTAGTGCAATTCGATATTTCCTTAGTGTAATTTATCCACTTGCCTCCAATGAAAACGGTTTTAATTACAGGGGCAACCGGCTTAGTAGGTTCACATATTGCCTTACAAATGCTCGAAAAGGGCTGGCAGGTAAAATGTTTAGTTAGAACTATTAATAAAAAGGCTGATACCAAACGAATATTTGGACATTACGGCTCTGAAAGTCTATCTTTATTTGAAAAGATTACTTGGGTTCAGGGTGATATTCTGGACATTCACTCCGTAATAGAAGCTTTAGCTGATGTGGAATATGTAGTTCATTCGGCGGCGTTTGTATCATTTATCCCGAATGAGTTTCCTGAGATGTATAAAATAAACGTGGAAGGAACAGCTAATATCGTCAATGCCTGTTTGGATAAGAAAATCACCAAGCTTTGCCATATAAGTTCCGTTGCTGCCATTGGCCGTAGTATGGATGAAAAAGATTACTCCGAAGAAACGGTTTGGAAAGATTCGCCAACCAATACCAATTACGCTAAAAGCAAGTATCAGGCTGAATTAGAGGTTTGGCGAGGCATAGCTGAGGGTTTGAATGCTGTTATTGTAAACCCTTCCACCATTATTGGCCCGGGAATTTGGGAACAAAGCAGTGCAACGCTTATTACCAAAGTGTGGGAAGGTCAGGAATATTACACACAGGGCATAAACGGTTTTGTAGATGTTCGCGATGTGGCCAATGTATCTATCCAGTTGTTGGAAAGTCCAATTTCGGGCGAACGGTTTATTGCCAGCTCTGAAAACATTGGCTTCCATGAACTATTTAACCAAATAGCCGACCGCTTAAATAAACCTCGCCCATCAAAAGAAGCCACACCAGCCAAGGCAAAAATTGTGGTAGCCGTTGGGTGGGTTTTATACAAATTATTTAATAAAAAGCCTTTTATTACTGCCGAATCGAGCCGGACAGCTATGTTTAAAAGCTATTTCTCTAATGAAAAAGTGAAGAAGACACTTGGATATAAATTTATCCCAATTGCCGAAGCTATAAACCATACTACTAAGTGCTTTTTGAAAGAAAAGGGGTAGTTTTATAGACCTGACAGGTTTTAAAAACCTGTCAGGTCTAAATAGTTAGGCCTAAAACAGCAAAACTTATGGAAAATTATACAGAACTACTTTCTCCCGATAATTTTTACCATATTTACAATCGCTCAAATGGCAATGAAAAATTATTTTTCAGTTTGGAAAACTATATCTATTTCCTTGAAAAATACAAGCAATATATTCATCCCTTTGTTGATACATATTGCTATTGTTTGATGCCAAACCATTTTCATTTGTTGGTAAAAGTGAAAAGCTCCCCAAATCTATCTTTAGACCTGACAGGTTTTAAAAACCTGTCAGGTCTAACAGAGTTTTCACCCAATTCAATAAGCCGACAATTCAGCAACCTATTCAATTCATATTCAAAAGCCATAAACAAACAAGAAGGACGAAAGGGAAATTTGTTTATTCGTCCATTTAAGCGAAAGAAAATCGATAGTATGATTTATTTATCGAAGCTAGTTCACTATATCCATCATAACCCTGTAGAAGCTGGCCTGTGTAATAGACCCGAAGACTATAAATTTTCATCCTATTCGAGTTTAATTTCAAACTCGAAAACACTCCTAAAAAGAGAGGAAATACTTAGCTGGTTTGAAGATTTGGAAAATTTTAAATTTGTTCACAATCATCCACCGAGTTTAACAGGAATAGATTTAAATTTCCTTTGAATTCTGCCTTTTCATCAGACCTGACAGGTTTTAGAAACCTTTCAAGTCTAAGTTACAATACCCCTACCTACACTCCGAATTTATACCCAAAACATACTTCTTCAAAACTTCCATTTCCTGAAAGCTCTTCGCACCATTAAATCCGGATATGTTCTCGGCTTTGATATGCTTGGCGTAATCGTTCAGATACTTTTGAGCTAAGGGCAAATAACTCCAGTGCCATTTCTCTTCCTCGTAGCCATCGGGTCTTTTCTTTCCCTTTTCAGAATAAACCTGGCAAAACCCGTATTTGGAAGCATTTTTAACTAACCAGTCATAGAGCTTCTTCCCCTCCCCTTTCGATAAGGCTTCATTGTTCAAAACATTCAAATCCATATCGGTTCCCCAGTGGTGGCGTGATGTGCCGGGCATAGAACTGTATTTCATAATCTTTTCAGCACGTTCGTAGGTAGGCGGAACCTTAGCAAAATCCTTACGAATCCATTTTGCCTCCCAAATTTGCTTTTGCTTAGAATAATTGCGTGTTGCAGAAATAATCTTTAAGCGAATCCCTTCCGCTTTCGCTGCCTGATACATTTTTTTGAAAGCCGTGTAGGTTTCCTTTTGCAAGACACTTCCGGCTTTGTCGCAATGTTCTGCAGATAAATGCTCAAAATATTTGCAGGTATCGGGATTGAATTTCCCGGTGAGGAAGTTCTTGTAATCGGACGCGTTAAGCTTGTCTGCTGTAATCTGACCGAAGGCATTTATTTGGCAAGAAACAGCTAAAAGAAAAAGAAAACCTTTCCGCATAATATATTGATTGGCTAATCCCCTACCCTGATGTTCTCAATCATATCTTTAACCATTGAAGACAAATCATAATCGGCCTTCCAACCCCAATCCTTTTGTGCAACACTGTCATCAATACTTGCCGGCCAACTATCAGCAATGGCTTGACGACTATCGGGTTTATAGGATATTGTAAAGTCGGGAATATGTTTCTTGATTTCTAAAGCTAATTCCTTGGGCGAAAAGCTCATTCCGGCCATGTTATAGCTGCTTCTTACCTTTATAGAATCCGATGGAGCTTCCATGATGCCAATCGTCGCCCGAATAGCATCAGGCATATACATCATAGGTAAATAAGTGCTTTCGGCCAAAAAGCTTTCATACGTTCCATTAAGTATGGCTTGATGGAAAATATGTACAGCGTAATCGGTAGTCCCACCGCCCGGATCTGATTTATAGCCAATCAAACCGGGATAGCGGATGCTTCTTACATCCACTCCGAATTTTTGATGATAATACTCACACCAACGTTCACCGGCCAATTTACTGATACCATAAACCGTGTTAGGTTCCATCACCGTTTGTTGTGGGGTGTTTTGTCTAGGCGTTGTAGGTCCGAAAACCGCTATGGAACTTGGCCAGTATACTTTATCAATGAGACCATCTTTAGCTAAATCCAACACATTAAACAGCCCATCCATGTTGAGCTTCCAAGCCGATTTAACCTTCTGCTCCGCCGTTGCCGAAAGCAATGCCGCCAACAAATACACTTGTTTTACATTGTATTTCTTCACCAATTCCAGCATTCTTTCCCCATCCAACACATCCAAATCTTCATACAATCCGTTTTCCTTTACCGATTGACTGGCACGTTTTATATCCGAAGCCAACACAGTATCAACCCCATAAGTTTGTCGCAGCTTCTCCACCAACTCGGTACCAATTTGCCCACCTGCCCCAATTACAAAAATTCGTTCCGTAGCCATTTTAAGAAATTATTCAGCGGCAAATGTATTTCGGTTGAGGATAGCCGGGTTGGTCAATTTCAAGAAATTCACAAGAGTTATAATTTGCCTTTTAGTGATAGGAATTAGGTCATGATTTAATCAAATTGAGGTCCCTAAACATCTAAAACCATCCAAAGATTACCCCTTCACCCACTACTATGCAATAAATAGTACCTTGCTGTGAAAATTATTCTACTTGAAAAACAATAACTTAAACACAGTAGTTAAAATATTTTGGTACTATGCGACACAAGGTACTAAAAATGCTTGCACATTTGCACCGTGAATGAGAATTGAATTTGACTTAAAACAAATATAACTATGAACGATAACATAAATATTCAAATGCGAAAAGGAGTGCTGGAATTCTGCATCCTATCCATTTTAAAACAGCACGATGCTTATGCCAACGAAATAATTGAAAGGCTAAAGGATGTGAAACTAATTGTGGTGGAGGGTACGCTTTACCCTTTGCTTACTCGATTGAAAAACGATGGCATGCTTTCCTATCGTTGGGAAGAATCGCCAAGCGGCCCACCACGCAAATATTACCGCATAACACCTGAAGGTGAAGCCATGCTTGCCGAACTACTGAAAAGCTGGAATGAATTGGTGGACTCGGTCAACCAAATAACCAAACACAACAACTAAATTTTAACCCGAAAAATAGCACACAATGAACAAGACCTTAACTATCAATCTCGGCGGTTACGTTTTCCATATTGAAGAAAACGCCTACGAAATTCTTGGCAAATACATCAACGCCATAAAAAGCCACTTCGCTAATCCCGAAACCAGAAGTGAAATTATCAGTGATGTTGAAGCCCGAGTTGCCGAACTATTCAGAGCCGAACTGGGCAAAATCCGTGAAGTAATCTCGGAAGACGATGTAAATAAAGTAATTGGTATAATGGGAAATCCCGAAGATTTCGGTGGCGATGCCGATGCTGAATCTTCTGATTCAAGTCGTCCATTTGCTAATCCTTCCAACTATGATTACACCAGCAAAAGCCGTCGTCGTATATTCCGCGACCCGGACGATAAAGTAGCCGGGGGGGTTTGTTCCGGAGTAGCTAACTATTTTGGATTCGACCCATTGTGGTTACGTTTGGTATGGGCTTTGAGTTTCTTCTTCTTTGGTTTCGGCATTATGCTATATATCATTTTGTGGATAATTATCCCAAAAGCTAAAACCACTGCCGATAAACTAGAAATGCGTGGCGAACCTGTTAATCTTCAAAACATAGAAAAACAGGTTAAAGAAGAAATGAAAGACTTTGAAGGACGAGTAAAAGGTTTTGGCGAAGATGCCAAAAACTGGGGACGAAGTGGACCACAATCCACTATCGGACGGTTTTTTCAAGACTTTATCCTGCTTGTAGGGCAAATTTTGGGCGGGTTCTTCCGATTTATTGGTAAAGCTATCGGTATATTCTTGCTAATACTAGCGTGTATTTTGGGTGTGATGTTTTTAGGTTCGGTGTTTGGCACAATGGATTTAATAAATGTAACCATCAACGAACAGAATTTCGGGCTTGATATTCAAGAAATACTTAACCGAATATTTGTGTCTGATACCGATAAGTACATCACAGCTACGGCTTTGATAACATTGGCCTTAATTCCCATTATTTCTATTCTTTATCTAGCTATTCGTATTCTTTTCAAGGTAAGAAAAGGCATTGCAATGCCTTGGATTCTTACCGGACTAACCATACTCGGAATTCTGTTGCTGATAATTCCTTTCCGCAATCTTAGGAAAGACACCAAAGCCTTGTATGTTGCCCACGATAAGGTATCGGTAAATATGCCGGTTGATACTACTTTTCATGTAAAAAACGGCAAAGTTACAAGTATGGATATTGGGATGCACTCCCGTTTCGATACACTCTACTTAGAATCTGACCCAAAGAGCGATATGTTACTTATTACTGGCTTTAGCCGCAACGATGGCGATATTGAATTTCATGGAAACTGGAACATATTGGTAGATAATGAGACTCCCGTATTGGTAGGCTTAACCAACCTGAATGTAATAGAATCCTTGAGCGATAGCACTTGGATAGAGGTTATTCGTTCAGCCAAAGGGGCAGATAATGATGATGCCGAACGCCGTGCTAAAGCCATTGATTACGGCGTTTCGCAACGGGATAACAAAATTGTGGTGAATGGTTATTTCACATTGGGCGAAAACGAGAAACTCAGACATCAAAAGCTGAAGGTTATCCTGCACTTAGGCAAGGGCAAAACGGTTTTCCTGAATCGGAATATCAAACCTTTAATATATGACATCAAAAACACGACCGACACTTACGACAGCGATATGCTTGGCCACTACTGGACTATGACCGCCCACGGATTGACTTGCCCCGATTTTGCAGGCAGCAGACCCGAGGGAATGAGCGATGAGGAATGGGAAGACGGCGGCGGAGAAACCACTGAAACCGAAGAAATTGATTTAGGGAACGGCAAAAAAGAAGTGAGAGTGAAAATACTGGGCTAAGATGGCAGGCTGAAATCTGAAACCGAAGAAATTGATTTAGGTAATGGTAAGAAGGAAGTTAGGGTAAAGATACTTAACGATGAAGGAAGGGTGATTTCGGAAACCGAAACCATTACGCCCGAGCCACCCGTAGCCCCGGATCCACCTGCTGCCGGACAGAAAAAGAAACAAACATCGAAGACGATTATTAAAATTGAGAGCCGGGTTTCATCCAACAAATGCACTCCCCCGAAAAGTGAATTTGAACGGTTTCTCAATAATCTGAAAGACTTCATCTAAAACATAAAAAACAAAAAAAATACTTGGGTAAAATAGCCTGAGCTGCACGAAGTGTGCTCTTTCAATTGACAATTGATAATTGACAATGAATACCGCTAAGTCTGAAATCTCATATCTAAAATCAAATTTCTAACAACTAAAAACTTAACAAAATGAAAACTTTAATCACAACAACAGCATTTGCCGCCATAGTTGGCTTGGCTAATGCAAAACAATGGGATGTGTTTAACACTTCCAATTCCTTACTTCCATCGAATGTAGTTACATCGGTGAAGGTAATTGGCTCTGAGGTTTGGGTGGGGACAGAATCTGGTGTAATGGTTCAAAATGACCGTGGCGAGCAAAATGATTCTATTCTAGAAAATGGCATTCTTGAATTGGAAGTGAATGATATTGCTGAAAAACCGAATGGCGATGTGTGGGTAGCAACTAATGACGGGATTGTTATCAAAAAGTCCAATGGCAGTGAAATACTCACTGTTGATAATAGCGGATTACCTATGAATGTTATAAAAACTCTTATGGTTGATAAAACCAATAAAACCTGGGTTGGAACCTGGGGAGGTGGCTTGGCTGTAAATTCTCAAGAATGGCAGATTTATTCTACTGCAAATTCAGGCATTTCTTCCAATGGAATAACTGCTTTGACAGAAGATAATTCGGGGAAAATTTGGGTTGGAACATTTAATAAGGGTATTTCTGTATTTGATGGTCAAAACTGGGAAACAATAGACTCAAGCAATTCTGACCTTCAATCAAACATTATTTCAAGCGTTTATGCCGATGGTGCTGCCGTGTGGATTGGCACCAACAGCGGAATGGCCCGCTACGAAAACGGACAAATTGTTAAATTCACCACTGCCAACACCGGTATTGTGTTTAACCAGGTAAATTGCTTCTTTCGGGAGAACAATTACCTGTGGATAGGCACCGACGGAGGGTTACTGCGGTACGATGGTTCGGGATTCATCGCATACAATACGGCAAATTCGGGTTTGCCGCACAACAGCGTGTCCTCAATCGATGTAGATTCGTTTGGAAACAAATGGATTGGCACATCCGGTGGCGGCTTGGTGGAATTTAACTTGAGCGGAATTGTGCAGGGTGTGGAAGATAAAGCCCTGCTGGCCGATGTGCAGGTATATCCGAATCCATACTCCGAAAGGGTGAATGTGAGCAATAATGAAAAAGAAAGTCTGAACTATTTCATTACCGATATTTCGGGGGCAGTGCTTTACAAATCAAACATTGCTGCCGGACAAAAAATTGAATTACCCCTGAACGGCTATGCTTCTAGGCAGTTGTTTCTTACTTTGGAAAAGGATGGACGGTTTGAGGTGCTGAGCTTGGTGGGGATGGAGGAATAGCATAGTTTTAAGTTATTGGACCTAATCCCTGACTTAATATAGAATTCCAGCATTCGTCCAGGATATCCAAACGCCCGGCCGTGATAGCCGGACGCCCGTCCATGACAGCCGGACGCCCGTCCACCACAGCCAAACGCTAAGTTCTGGGTTCCAACTGCATTTCCCTTGAAAACAAAAAAATCTTTCCCCATCCTTCCACATAGTGTGAAACTGGTTTACTTTCGCCCGCTCAAATTTCTAAACAGCTATAAATTAGTATGAATATTCACGAATATCAAGGTAAAGCAATTTTAAAATCTTACGGTGTATCCATTCAGGAAGGTATTGTGGCCGAAACGCCCGAACAAGCTGTGGAAGCGGCCAAAGAACTTCAGAAACAAACCGGAACAGGTTGGTGGGTGGTGAAGGCTCAAATTCACGCCGGTGGACGCGGAAAAGGTAAAATTGTAGGAACCGAACAACGCGGTGTTGCTTTGGCTAAGAACCTGGATGATGTATATAATATTTCGAAGGCATTGCTTGGAAATGTGTTGGTTACTATCCAAACGGGCGAAGCGGGAAAACAGGTGAATAAGATTTATGTGGCTCAGGATGTGTATTACCCCGGCGAATCGGAACCCAAGGAATATTATATGAGTGTGTTGCTCGATAGGGCTCAAGGCCGCAACACTATTATATATAGTACCGAAGGTGGGATGAACATTGAGGATGTGGCTCACAACACGCCCGAACTCATTTTTAAAGAAGAAATTGACCCGGCTACGGGGCTTCAAGCTTTCCAAGCTCGGAAAATTGCTTTTAATTTAGGTGTGACAGGCGAAGCGTTTAAGCAAATGGTGAAATTCATCACTTCGCTTTATAATGCGTATGATGGTATTGATTCGGCTATGTTTGAAATAAATCCCGTGCTTAAAACATCGGACAATAAAATAATTGCCGTTGATGCCAAGGTGAGTTTAGATGAAAATGCTTTGTATCGCCATGCCGATTATGCTGCTTTGCGTGATATTTCGGAAGAAGACCCAACGGAAGTAGAGGCCGGAGAACATAACCTGAACTATGTAAAGCTGGATGGAAATGTTGGCTGCATGGTAAACGGTGCCGGATTGGCTATGGCTACCATGGACATTATTAAACTAAGCGGCGGCGAACCAGCAAACTTCCTAGATGTGGGCGGAACGGCTAATGCAGCCCGTGTGGAGCAGGCATTCCGTATCATTTTGAAAGACAAGAATGTTAAGGCTATTTTGGTAAATATTTTTGGTGGAATTGTGCGTTGCGACCGGGTGGCACAAGGTATTGTGGATGCTTACAACAATATCGGCGAAATCAATATCCCGATAATTGTAAGATTACAAGGCACCAACGCCGTAGAAGCTAAAAAGATTATTGACGAAAGTGGCCTGAAAGTGCATTCGGCTATTCAGTTGGCTGAAGCTGCTGCGAAGGTGAAGGAAGTGTTGGCATAGGTTAATCCCTGTTGCTCCTCCCCTACTCTATTTACCAATTATTTTCTCATATAAGCATACGCATCCAATTGGCGTTTGGCTATAGGCAGACCCAACTGATCAGCAACCATCCAATCTTTTACAGCCCCAAGCGTATCACCAATTTCCAAATTTAATTGTCCGCGGTTAAAATAGGCTGCGTTATAATTAGTATCGAACTTTATGGCACTATCAAAGTTTTTTTTAGCTTCGATGTAATTCTTGTAGTTCAGATAAATCCTTCCCCTGTTATTATAAGCCATTGCATTGGATGGGTTTAATTTTATGGCAGCGTTTATATCAACCAAAGCTTCATCAAATAAGCCCAATTCTGTTTTGTATAGCCCCCTGTTATTTATGTAATTAAAAGAACTCGGGTCTAATTCAATAGCCTTGTTCAAGTCATCAATGGCTCCTGTATAATCCTTGTTCAATTCTGCTTTAGCCGATGCCCTTTGATTATAGCCCATTGCCATATTGGGATATTTTTTAACCACATCGTCAAATAGCGTAATGCTATTTTCCCAAACTTTTACCCGGTGGATAGTTCGCCAAGAGCAAAAAATAACAAATACGCACAGAAAAACTACAATATACTTTTTGGCATTTTCTGAAAATGAAATTTTGTTATCTAACACATAGACCACAAATTGGCCAATGATGAAAAACAGGCCAGTGTAAGATAAATAGCTGTACACGTTCGACATACCAAATTGCCCAGAAGGTATCACACGTAGCATTACTGATATGCTTATTAGAAAGAACATCAAACCAAAAATCAATTCCCTCCTGAAATTCCCGGCTTTATATACCAACCAAGCAGCTATAGGAATTACAGCAATTGATAGATAATATTTCAGTGGCAAAATGGCTGTATTGTCTGGATAAGGGTAAACAGTAGATAGGTTTAGAGGGTAAAAAAACTTTTCGAAATAAAAGGTTATAGCATAATTGCCCACCAAAATACTGTTAAGAAACGAATAATTTTTCACATCGAATATATCATCTTTTATTGAGCTATGGGTTAGCAGAGTTACTATCCCAAACAGTAGTGAAAGAGCAAAGAAGGGTGCTTTTTCAAGCAATAGTCTTTTGTCTAATTTCCTTCTAAGATAATAATCAAGTAGGAAAAGCATTGGAGCAAACGTTACCGCCGAAGGTTTTGAAAGGAGCGATAAAACAAAAAATACAAAAACAAAAACTAGGTATTTAATCTTGAATTCATTTTGAACATATCTAAGATAGGAGGTCAAAGCCAGAAAATAGAATATAAGATATATTGAAGTTTTGGTTTCAGATACCCAGGCCACCACCGACACATGCATAGGATGAATAGCAAAGAGAATGGCAACTATAGCTGCAGTTTCCAACCGTTTGGTCAGCATCAGCATAAACCTGTAAATGGCTGCAGTTGCCAGCAGATGCAAGATAATGTTTACCAAATGGTAATATTTTGGATTAAGCCCCCATATATGAAATTGAAAATTGTAAATAACAAACGGAATAGGATTATACATTCCCATAACCGGAGTAGTGAATATTTGTCTAATACCCTCCAAAGAAAAGTTCTTTATTAGGGAATTGTTCAATATATAATCATTGTCGTCCCAGTTTAAAAACTGATGATTTATACACCTCGATAGAAATGCCAAGGCATAAATAATTATCAGAGCCAGCACAACATGATTCCGCCATTCATCTGAAAACAGCTGGGTACTGTCTACAGCTTTTTTATTTCTTTTTTGACTATTTTTTTGACTCATTCTCAATTTGCTTTAAGGATTAATATTTCTTCAGTACCAGAAACAGTGAACTTCCAAAGGGTTTATTAGTTAATAATTTATTTTCTGTTTTGCACAGCAATAACAGGATGGAACTGATAACCGGATTCACATTCCCTACATCGGATTTCGGCTCCACTCCATCAAGTAGTCTCAGTCTCATCATTAGGCGTTGTTTAAACCTAGAGACCCAAATAATAGGCGACAGGAAGAAAGGCCAATACATTTGGGCAACAAACTTGAAGTTCAGTCTACCAAAAATGGCTCTCACCTTCTTTTTGTTGAATCGGGAAGTAATCCCTACACTTAAATCATGGATACCGCTGAAAGCCCTAAAAGCGGGGAAATTGGCAATAAGCAAACCACCTTTTGCTAAAATTTGATGAATATCACCGGCAGTGGTTTGCTGTTCTTCATAATTCAAGAAATAATAAGCATCATTACAAATAACTACATCGGCCAAATTATGGGGGCAATAGTTTGATATTTCACTCAAATTACCCTGAAACACATTCAATTCTCTGCTTTTACAAACAGCTACAGCTATTTCCGATAGGTCAAATCCAATTACATTGTCATAGCCCTTATCTTTTAAGAAAAGCATTAATCCGCCCGTGCCACAGCAAGCATCAATTATAGTAATATCTTTATTCGCAAAATGCTTTGTGATGCTTCTTAGCACAGCATAATGCAGACACTTATACCACCAGTGCGAAGTTTCTACTTCGGCCATAATGCCATATTCCTGATTTAGCATCATCGTTCGTTTATCAATCTTTAATGCTTACTAACTCTTTCTTCACCACCCACTGAGGAGTGCTGTTTTGGTCTAAATACTGTTTGCCCATATACTCACCTAAAACCCCCATGAAAATGACTTGAAATCCTGAAAACAGGATAATGATTAGGATAGTGGATGTCCAACCGGGTGGCTCATTATAAATTAGTTTTTCAGTAATTGATAAAACGCCCATAACTAAACCAAAAAGAAAAAGAAACAAACCCGAAATGGTAAATATCCGTAACGGTTTTATAGAGAAATTCACAAACATATTCAGGTACAAATCCATAAGTTTGGAAATCGTATAATTTGATTCGCCAACCAATCTCACGTTATGTTTAACATATACACTGGCTATATTATCCGTAACCCGGAGTATGAGTCCGTCTATATAAGGAAATGGCCCTTTATATTTGATTATTTCTAAAACCACTTCCTTGCGAATAATTTTAAAACTTGATAAATATAAGTTTCGGGGCTTATTCATTAAAAATGTAGCTACCGCATCATTGACACTGCTGAATAAATTCCTTATGAAGCTATGTCTCTTATTTAAGTATTTGGAATATACCACATCATATCCCTTCTCTATCTCATTAAGTAAGGTAAGAATCTCGGCTGGAGGATTCTGAAAATCATCATCTAATATAACCGCAAACTCGCCCTGGGCATGATTTAGACCACAAAGCACGGCGTTATGCTCACCAAAATTTTTCCTAAATGAAATGAACTTTATAAAATCGTGTTTTCTCACAGCATATTCGCATATTATCTCCGTGTTATCGCTACTTCCATCATTCACAAGTATTAGTTCGAATTGAATATCAGATAAATCCTCGGATAGCTTATTAATAAGCTCTCCAATGGTTTTCGCTGCATTAAAAACAGGTATAACTATGGAGAGTTTCATATTTTATTATCAATTTAGAGTTCCTTTATAGCCCCAATTCCATGATTTCTTAGTGCAATTATAACTAAATGCTAATTTAATTCTAATAAGATTCTAATTAATTCCAAATTTATTTCTAAAATCCTATTTTTTTCAAACTTATTCAACCTAAAAGCAGAGTAGATAACTAAACAGTTAGTTTTGTTTGGCTTCAAGTCCCCCTTTTCTCCCAAAATCGAATCTCCATATCAATTGGGTTTTGATTACAAATGAAATTCCGTATACTGGTGAGCTTATTCGTTCTATTTTTGTAAACCATATTTTTATTTTGAAGTATCTTTTTGCACTAATCGGCACATTAATTCTGCAAATACAAACCAGCCGAGCCGATTTTCTGTTTACCGATAACTGCAAAAAGGCTTACACCGAAATAATGGCTTTGCGGCTTCAAAAGGCAATCCCCTTGCTGCAGGCCGAAAAGAAAGAAAACCCCAACAACGACTTTCCTTATCTGCTCGAAAATTATATTGATTTCTTGGTATTAAGTATCGGAGAGGAGAAAGCCGAATTTGAAGCCCGCAAAGGGAATAAAGATTTCAGGCTAAACCGAATTCAGAAAGGTGCAGCCAATTCGCCCTACTATTTATATGCCCAAGCCGAAACACATCTGCTGTGGGCAATGGCCCGGCTGAAGTTTGGTGAATATCTTACGGCAGCATCTGAGGCTAACAAAGCCTATCATTTATTGGTGCAAAACGAGAAACGGTACCCCGATTTTATTCCCAATAAAAATGCTTTGGGGCAAATGCACTGCATTATCGGCATCATACCTTCACAGTTTAAGTGGGCGGTGAAAATGATTGGGATGGATGGCACTATTCCGCAAGGTATCGGCGAACTGCGGCAGGTACTTAATGTGGCCACCACCAATCCTGAATATGGCCATCTGTGGCCCGAAACAGCTTTCTTCCTCACCTTTTTGGAATTAAACTTGCACAAAGATGAGAGGGTTATAAACGACCTTTATCTCATTTTCAAAAAACGACAAGATCACACCCCCCTAATGACTTTTTGTTTGGCCAGTATTGCTATGAAAACCGGCCACAGTACCGAGGCTATTGAATGCCTTAATTCCCGTGAAAAAGGTGCTGATTATTTCCCGTTTTATTATCTGGATTTCTTATCGGGATTAGCTAAAGCCAACCACTTAGACCCCTCGGCCAATGCCAGTTTTACTACATACATTGCTAACTTTAAGGGAAAGAATTACATTAAATCGGCTTACCAAAAAATGGCTTGGGTAGAGTTTGTGAATGGAAATCCGGCAGCATATCGCAGCACAATGGAGAAGCTAAAAACTGTAGGTTATTCCGACATGGATGAAGATAAAGTAGCTCAAAAAGAAGCCGAAAGCGGATTGTTTCCCAATCCATTTTTGCTCAAAGCCCGAATGCTTTGCGATGGTGGTTATTACAAAGAAGCTTTGGCTGCACTAATTGATAAATACGATTCGGATAATTTCATCACAAACTCCGACCAAACTGAGTTCACCTATCGCTTAGGCCGCATTTATCATCTTTGGAAAAAGCCCGACCAAGCCATTAATTACTACAAACTCACCATTGATAAAGGCCGCAAATCGAAGCACTATTTTGCTTGCAACTCGGCTCTGCAATTAGGAATAATTTATGAAGATAAAGGCGATAAGCCTTTAGCCCGAACCTATTATGAACTGTGTCTGAAATTACCCACTGATGAGTACAAAGGCTCACTCGACACCAAGGCAAAAGCAGGTTTGCAGCGGGTGAAATAAATTTATAGAAAGTTCTTTATTCCCCTCCAACCAATTTCATCTCTTTCAAGAGGTGCGATGCTCCAGCAAATTTATCGATTATGAAAAGCGTGTAACGAATATCCACAACAATATTCCTTACCCGGTCGGGGTCGTAGCTGATGTCGCTCATAGTGCCATCCCAGTTGCGGTCGAAGTTGGTACCAATAAGTTGGCCATAAGCATTCAGAACAGGGCTTCCGCTGTTTCCGCCCGTTGTATGGTTTGATGCACAAAAGGCCACGGGTAATTTTCCATTACTGGCATATTGGCCAAAGTCTTTCTTTTGAATAAGTTCAGTAAGGCGAGGATTTACTTTATATTCATACACACTGGTATCTTTTCCTTTTTCCAAAATACCTTCGGCAGTGCTGAAAGGCTCATAGTAAACTGCATTTCGGGGCGAATAACCTTTCACTTTCCCAAAACTAAGCCTTAGTGTAGAGTTGGCATCTGGATAGAATTTTTTGTTCTTCTCAAACTCTCGTTGAGCTTGCATCCATTGACGGTTCAATTCTGCTATTCGATTGGTGGAGCGTTGGTAAATATCTTGTACGCTTTGCACATTAAATGAAAGGATATACATCCAGGCCGAAAAGGCAGGGTCATTCGTTAATTGATCGAAGTTCTCTTTTGAAATATTGTTGAGCAATTGGTTGGTAGCCTGCTCGTTGGTAAGTGCCGATTTCTCGAATAAATAATTTGCAAAGGTTTTAAAATCGCCATTGTGGCGAGCTACCATTTTCTCTAATTCATCGCCCGAAGTCAATTCCTTGGGTAATCCCGAAAAATATGTCTTCAATAATTTGGGAGCAATTTCTTTGTCGGCAGAAACTTCATAGTTTTTAAACCAGCCTTTCAGTCCATATCGAAGTCGTTCCTTTTCGGTGTTGAAATCCTGTTCGGTAGCTTTAGCCGATTGGGTAATTTCAAACAATGGTAAAAAGTAATTAGCACAGGTAAACAGTTCAATGCCCGAAGCAGCCTCTGTAAACAGTTCGTTCATCAAAGCATATTTGTCATTTACCTCAAATTCAGTTTTCAAATCGCCTAAAAGTTTGCCATATTTCTTTTCGGCCTCGGGGTTTGATTTCAGCCATTCGGTAAACTTTTGCTCAAACTTCTGCTTCTTCTCCAAAATATTTATCCGCTCCAAGCCTTTGCTTTCGCCAGTCCATTTTTTGTAATAGTTTGATAAGCGATTGTATTTTGAGGCGTATTTAATCTTGGTTAATTCATCGCGGTGCATGTGGCTTTCCCATATTTCGAGGCGTTTCTTTCGGGCTTCAATGCGGGTAGGGTTTACCAATTTCAGCACTTGATTTACGGCAAAAGAACTAATGTATTCCTGTGTGCGACCAGGGAATCCAAATACCATAGTAAAGTCATTTTCTTTCACCCCCTTCAAACTCACCGGAAAGAAATACTGGGGTTTATAAGGCACATTGTCGGCAGAATAATCGGAGGGTTTGTTGTCTTTTCCTGCATAGATTCTAAAGATGGAGAAATCGCCTGTGTGGCGTGGCCAAACCCAATTGTCCTCGTCGCCACCAAAATTCCCAACCGATTCGGGCGGAGCACCTACCAAGCGAATGTCACGAAAGGTTTCAGTGGTAAAAAGGTAATATTCATTACCATAATAAAAGGGTTTTACTTTAGCCTGATAATGAGTTCCGGCAACGGCTTCGGTCTCTATTTTCAACATATTGGCCTGAATAAGCTCATTTCGAAGTGTAGCTCGCGTAGTATCTGAAATCCCTTCCAAAACCCGTTTCGTTACATCGTCAATTCGTTTGATAAATGTTACAGTAAGCCACTGATTGGTGAGTTCTTCAGCATTGTTTTTCGCCCAAAAGCCATCCCGAATATAATTATGTTCGAGGCTGCTATGAGCTTGAATTTGGCTAAACCCACAGTGGTGATTGGTTAGTACAAGACCCTGGCCTGAAATAACCTCGCCGGTGCATCCGCCACCAAATTGAACCACGGCATCTTTAAGTGAGCCTTTATTTATAGAATAAATTTCTTCCACAGATAGCTTGCAGCCATTAGCCATCAACTCCTTTTCGTTCATAATCTTGAGCAAGTTTGGCAACCACATTCCTTCATCGGCTATTGCTATAAAAGGAAAAAGTAAAACAATAGTAAGGATTTTGAATATTCTCATAGAGCAAAGTTATATATATTTGGTTGTGAGATAGCCGACGCTATACAAAGTTTCGACTAACAAACCTATATCGGAATTACTTTTGTGCTGGTTAATAATATTAAAATGGAACTTTGCTAAATCTATAATATCATTTTGGGCTAGTTATTCAGTCAATACCCAATTTCTAAACTAGACTAAAGACAAGTGAGCAAAAAATCAATAAATGCATAATTAGCAAACCTTAAATGAAAGCCGTAATTCAAAGAGTAAGCCATGCCAAAGTGGAAGTGAATCTGGAATTAGTTGCCGAAATTGGCCTAGGATTAATAATTTTACTAGGAATTCACGAAGCTGACGATAAAGAAGATTTGAATTGGCTTACTGCTAAAATTTCCAAAATGCGTATCTTCTCCGACGAAAACGTCTTAATGAATAAATGTGTTGAAGAAATTGGAGGAGAAATAATAGTTGTTAGTCAATTTACGCTTTACGCTTCCACTAAAAAAGGCAATCGCCCATCGTTTATTGAAGCAGCTCGCCCCGAAAAAGCCATTCCATTTTACGAAGAATTTTGTAAGCAACTCCGCGAGCAGAGCAAAGTTAAAGTTAAAACCGGTATTTTTGGTGCAGATATGAAGGTGTCTTTGTTAAACTATGGGCCAGTAACTATTGTAATTGATTCAAGAAATAGAGAATAGAAATGGCTACAGTAGAATCACAAGAAGAATATTCATTTCCTTTAAAAAACAAGGAGCTAAAAATGCTTTTGGATAAAAAGGGTCATGCAGCTATTTTAGAAAATAAATATTTTCAAGCAATAAAATTGCAGGAGAATTTGAGAGCACATTCTCACGGGTATGCGATTTTTCAACGTTTAAAAAGTTTGCGTGGTGTCAATACTTCAGAGACAATTTACATTCACAAATTTATTGCCGAAACCTTTATAAATAAACCATTGGTAAAGTCTGGAAAGAAAGTTTTCGTTCATTTTAAGAACGGAAATCCACTTGACTGCCGTATTGAAAACTTGCAATGGCTAACCATGAACGAACTTCGCCGGATGCAAAAAAGCAGGTCGAATGATTCGGGTTACCGAGGTGTAGTTACCGAAGGTCCAAAACGATATAAGGCTTTAATTTATAATGAAAGTAAACCAATAATCATTGGAATATACACTACCGCATTGGCTGCAGCAAAGGCTTACAATAAAAAATCGTTGGAATTGTTTGGCGATACCGCCAGTTTAAATGATGTTGGAACTAAATAAGAAAATCTAACAATTTAGTTAGTTTCCACAGTTAGCGTTACATCAAACTTATCGAATGGAGATGATAATCTGCATTCTACTTTTTGGGCAACAATCATGTTACCCGGCTGATATTCTTGCCAAAGATCAGTATCATCTTTACGAATCTGTGTTTTTACCACCGTTTCTAAATAGTCAAAACTTGAATCAAAACATATAATTAGTGGTTCGGCCTCTTTAGCTTCAAACACAGTTATCCCAGCCCCATACTGGTTGTATTCTCCCGACGAAATAGGGAAGCTACTTTTCATAACTATAGCCATTTTTCAATTAATGAATATGTACGTTCGAAGTATAGTTATACTTTACACCATACTCTTGGGCTTTGTTAAGCTTAGAAAGTTGGTCGAAACCATCATAACTGTATTCCACTTCTTCCCAAATATCCAAAACCAATTGGTCAATTAGGTTACGAAGCGTACTTGGGTTAACAGTTTGTGTCCCGGTGTTACTTGTATTCATATCCGTATTTCTGAGTTTGGTCAAAAATGGTTGGATAAAACGAGCAATCTCCATTGAAAATGGCAAATTTTCTTTTGGCTGTGTAGATGCTTTAATTAATACGGCTTGTAAAGCTGCGATTCTTTCTGCATCAGTTTGGGGTAGTTGTTTTGTGTACATTTTGTAAAAGTTTAAAAATTGATACTTTTTGACAGTACAAAAGAACAACAGGAAATTGGAGCTGATTTGGAAACAGCAACACAGCATTTGACAGCTAATATATAGCCACCAAAGTGAACAAAACACTGAAAGCCAAGCGGATAACCACTTAGCTTAGTGCTATATTTGACTCGGCAAACAGTATAATTTTGCCGATATATAATCCTAACCGATTTTACAATCCATTAGGTATTTTACCCTTACTCTTACAAACCTTGGTCAGCAGCCGCTTTTTCATCTTCTGCACGTTTCCTTTCATCTTCCTCAGCTTGTAATTTTGCTGCTTGTTCAGCAGCTTCTTTTTCACTTACACCTTCTGTTTGGTCTAAACCGCCATATCCTTCTTTCTTTTCATCTGTAATATCTTCAGATTGATCTAAACCGCCATATCCTTCTTTCTTAACATCAGTAAAATCCTCAGATTGATCTAAACCACCATAACCTTCTTTTTTAGCATCAGTAATATCTTCAGATTGATCTAAACCGCCATACCCTTCTGTAATATCTAAACCACCTTCTTGTCTGTCATACTTAGTATAATCAACAGTAGTTGATGAATTATCAGCTTTAGCCAATAAATCATAAGCCTCTTCTTGAGTACATATATTTTTACCAACAGCAATTTCTACAGCTACATCGGGAGTCATTTGTCTTGACTCGTAAGAAGAGATTACATTTAAAGAAATCAGAAGAGCTAGTAATGCATTCATAATTGGTTAAATTAATTTATTAGTGGGTTGTATTTGTTTGCGTTAATTTTTCTTTGTTAATCAACGATGCAATTATAGAGGAGATTGTCGATATGAAAAACGCATTGTGAATAAAATTTCATCGAAATTATTTCAATTAACTGATTACCAATTAGAATAATTTTATCCAAAATGAAACCTTTTTTAATGACTACTTTTTAGGTTACATTTTTGCAGGTTTAAACCATCGAATTGTCTGATTAAAAAAGCTGCTCTTGGAGCATTTTTAGGTAGAAATCGGCAATTTCAGCCCCAATGCACTGAATACATATTCGGGTTTGAACTATATGATGTTAAAAAGATGCGAAAACTCAAAGTCAAGCATTGTGGAAATGAATAAACCTTTGACATAAGTAATGGAAGGACTGAAGAACATAGTAAATAGCCTGAATAAGCGGGAAATAGCTTTGGTAAGGCTATTATATAGCCATAAATCAAATGCTGAGGAATCGTATCGCTTAAAACTATTCGAGTTAATTAAAAAAAGTAAGGACTTAGATGATAAGAAAGCAAGAGATAATATATATAAAGGTAAGACACTTTCGGCATTTTCGCATTTGAAGAAACGCCTTCAAAATGATATATTAAATATAATACAGTTTCAGGAAACAACAAAGAAATTCAGAACCCGCATAGCTACAGTATCGGTTGAAGTAAAGAAAATGATAGTTTTTTCCGAAATTCTATATAAAAGAGGACTTACTGATGAGGGAGACAGTATAATATATGATGGAATTAAATTAGCCGATAAGTATGAATTGCCTGCAGAGGAGTATATTCTTACTGAAATGCAGAGAATACGACACGGTTATACTAAAGGCGATAAAACCATTAATCAGTTTAAGAAAAAGATAGAAAAATGTGTGAATGAAATTAAGATTAATGCTGATTCCATTGGTATTTATTATGACTTATCCGTAAAAAACCAATTTAAGTCTAATCAAAGTGTAGAAGAATTGAAAAATCAAGAACTTCAAATTAAAAATTTACACAAGAATTTCATTTCCTCTAAAATAGCAAAAAATGGCTTTTGGTATTACAGTGCTGAAATGTATCATCACAACAGACAGAATAACTTTGAAAAAGCAGTTGAGTATGGATTAAAATTAGCGGAACTAATTAAAAACAATGCTTCAATAGGTTCAGCAGTTCAAATAGCAACAGTTAATAAAGAGATTAGTGAAATTTACATCGCGTCAAGCAAATATGCTGTTGCTATACCCCACGCGAACGAATCTTTAACTAACCTAAACCCAGCCCTTAACAATTACCTGCTGACTTTAGAAACGCTGTTTTACCCGCATTTTTATTTGGGACAATACATTGAAGCAGAAGAAGTATTGAAAAGAGCCATCGCCCATCCTCGGTTTTGGACACGGAAAATTACGTTTACCCGTTGGAATTACTTTTCAGCTTGCTTGGAGTTTGCTCGGGGGAATTACAAAAAGTGCAATGAATTATTACGAAACGATTCTAAAAACCTGTTGGCCGATAAAGGCGAACTTCAATTAGGATTTCGCTTACTTACCATAATGTTAATGGTAGAAACGGGCAAGGAAGATTTGCTGGAATATGAACTGGATTCGTTTCGGAAATCGTTTGTTACTATTAAAAACTACAAATTGGATAGAATAAAGCTGATTCAAAAAATATTGGCTTCATTAAATAGAGAAGGATGGCATTTTGCAAAGATTCAGAAAAAGGAAGCCGATAAGTTCGAGCTTCTAAAAACAGATGCTAAATGCCTTTGGCAACCTTTGGGCTTTGAATTAATCCAGTTTGAGAAATGGATTGAGGCAGCAATTAAGCGGGAAGAAAGTATGATTTGATTAGCCTCTAAATTATCGTTTGAGTATCTAATTATTAATTCCATAGTTTTGAAGCCCATTAAAATTTAGCAGTGAAAAAAAACGTATTCAATTTAATTGCGGGTCTGATTGTTTTTTCAGGCTTACAAGTATCTGCTCAGCAAAAGATTACCACTAACTACAGGCTTCCCATGCTGAAAGAAGATTTCAATGAAGAGAATAAAAACTGGAACTACCAAACCACTTACGAGAACTTTTTTGTGATAGATAAAGGTGATTTCTTTCTAAATAGAATCAACAAACAGAACCCTTACGCTATTCTTACAAACTGGCAAAACGAGTTAACTAAATTTCAAATCCGTTCGGCAGTAAAATTGGCTCCCGATCAAGGGAAAGACCAAACTATAGGTTTAATTTTCCTGGTGCAAGGCGATGGTAAAGGGGCAATTGTACTGGAAATTAACCGAGAAAAAGAATATCGGATTAAGCAATTGGTGGGACAATTCTATAAGTTTCTGAGTGGCGACAAGGAAAATCAAGGCTGGGTTAAATCTACTTTAATTAATAATAAAGAAGATTATAACGAGCTTGACGTAAGGATTTACGAAGGACAAATGGATTTTTACATCAACAAAAAATTCCTGAATTCATTTAATGTTGATGAATATAAATATGGTGGATTGGGCTTTTTGGTGGGGCAAAATACTAAAGCGAAGATTGACTATTTTAATGTGTATGCTCCCGACGGCGAATCGGATTCGCTGCAAAACGACAATGGCGAATATGTAAATAAACTAAAGGGCGATGAGTTGATAGCGAAATTAGAAAACGATATTGATAACTTGAAACTTCAGGTGGAGGAATACAAGGAAAAGTATCAAACCTATAAGCAAGACAGGGATGTGGAGCAAGACCGTTTCAAGGTTTTATTGGATAAATACGTTCATAAAAATGATTCTTTAGAAATAAGAACTCGATCGCTGAGCTACCTCGAAGATGAGATGCTGCAAGGTATTAGCCAAGATTTGCTGCTTACGCTTACTACTGAACTAAGGGAGCAAATTCAGCGAAACCAAATGCTCGATGGGGAATTAGGTTTGTATAAAGATTCCCTTTTTTATACCCACAAAAAGTATCAGGACCTGAAATCAAAGCTTTTGACCCAAGTGATTGATAAACGTGCACTTGATTTAAAGGTTAAGGATGCTGAAAACATTAAGCAAATTAAAGAAGAAACACTGAACGCTAAAGCCAAGGAGAATTCGATAAACAAACCTACTGCTAAAGCTAAGGAAGATCCGAAAACTACAGCTACCACAAAAGCCGATAAGGCAGACAAAACCAGTAAAGCCGACAAAACCGACAAGGCTGCAGATAAAGCCAAAGCTAAAAAAGAAGAACAAGCTAAAAAGGAAGAGCAGGGTTTAAAAGACGATGAAAACAAAAAGGATGCGGAGGAGGTAATTCGCCCAAACCCAAGATCTAAGAAGGTTGAGGAGGCCGAAAATGGTAAAATTCAAGCAGTAACAGATTCAATCACCCCTACCCCCATCAGAACTAAGGTAAAAAAGGCGAAGAAGGGAAATAGAAATTAAAGTTCTGAATAAATTGGAACGCTAATAAAGCGAATTGTACAAATAATCACGAATTTCCTAAGTCAAGAATAACCATAAATTTCTGTATTAATTTGCTCTAACTAGCTTAATTCTTGTCATTAGCGTTCCAATAATTATTACTCTTAAATCAATTAATTTTAAAATCAATTAACTATAGCAAAATGTCGGTTCATACAAATATAAAGAAAGTTACAACTCACACCCTTTTGGAAATGAAACGCCGAGGTGAGAAAATCTCGATGCTAACGGCCTATGATTTTTCTATGGCGAGAATCATTGATAGTGCTGGGATTGACGTAATCTTGGTGGGCGATTCGGCCAGTAATGTTATGGCAGGACATGAAACTACGCTTCCGATAACGTTGGATCAAATGATTTATCACGCTTCGTCGGTAATACGGGCAGTCAATAGGGCTTTGGTAGTAGTGGATTTGCCTTTTGGTTCATATCAAGGGAATTCTAAAGAGGCTTTAAATTCGGCTATCCGAATTATGAAGGAATCGGGGGCACATGCTGTGAAGATGGAAGGCGGGAGGGAAATTAAGGAAAGTATTGAACGTATTCTCACCGCCGGAATTCCGGTGATGGGACATTTGGGGCTTACCCCGCAAAGTATTTATAAATTTGGCACTTACACCGTTAGAGCTAAAGAAGAAATTGAAGCTCAACGCTTGCAGGAAGATTCTTTGCTGTTGCAAGAGTATGGTTGCTTTGGGATTGTGCTGGAGAAAATCCCGGCTAAATTAGCGACAGTGGTTTCGAAAGATTTAAGTATTCCGACAATTGGGATTGGAGCGGGTAATGGAACTGATGGGCAGGTTTTGGTATCCCACGATATGCTGGGAATCAACAATGAGTTTTCACCGAGGTTTCTTAGAAGATATGCAAACTTGTATGAGGATATTGGCCGGGCGGTGAAGAATTATGTTGCTGATGTGAAATCGGCGGACTTTCCGAACCAAAACGAGCAGTACTAGTTCTGAATACTCCAATCCACAAAACTACTTCTGCACTTCGAACTGTGCGAAGACTTCTTCGGTGGTTTTGCAGCCTATGTAATAGCTAAGGATTTTCTGGATTACACCATCTACAATTGCATCGGGGCAGGAAGCTCCGCTGGTGAGTGCGATGGTAACGGGTGTGTTATCGGATAGGAATTTTTGGGAATGCAGCCTTTGTTTGTGATGGAAATCGAAATGGAAAATTTCTTCTTTTGAGATAATTTCTTTGTCAGAGCTAATGAAATATGTTGGGAATTTTTGTTCGCATAGTTCCACCAAATGGGAAGTGTTAGAGCTATTGTAACCGCCTACAACAATGGCTAAATCGGCTTCGTTTTCGAGGAGGCCTAGGGTTGCACTTTGGTTGTCGTTGGTGGCATAGCAGAGTGTGTCGCGGGTGTCGGCAAAATGCTGGGCAACGTTTTCTGAGCCAAATTTATCGGCCATTATTTGTTTAAGATACTCG
>CANJNG010000049.1 GCA_947475205.1 Bacteroidota bacterium | reverse complement strand
TACCCAACCCTAGGACTGCTCTACCCAACCCTAGGACTGCTCTACCCAACCCTAGGACTACTCTACCCAACCCTAGCATCGTTTTTTGTGTTTTGGCAAGGTTTTGACTAAGGGAAAAACTTCGTGAGGATGTTTTGCAAGGATAGGATTGGTATTGGTTTATTGGGTGAGGGCATTGGCGATACCTGAAAATAATTGCTTGGGAATGTGGGGGAAAAGGGAATTGGAATAGTTTTGTGGGGTGGGGGAAATCAGAATAATATTAGGATATTAGCTCTCCCAAATTAAAACCAACCAAAATGAAAAAGACAATTACAATTCTATTTTTAAGCTTGTTTACGACTGCAGCATTTTCACAAGTACCACAGACACTAAACTATCAGGCAGTTGCGAGAAACAACGCAGGGCAAATTATAGCTTCACAAGGAGTTGGACTTCGGTTTACAATTTTGGACGGTTCTTCAACCGGGACACAAGTTTATCAAGAAATACAATCTCTTTCGACAAATACACTCGGGTTGTTTACTGCCATTATTGGGAATGGAAACCCAAACGGGTTTATCACTATAGAATGGGGGACAGGTGGAAGCAAATGGTTACAAGTTGAATTAGACGCAAATGGTGGAACAAACTATAGTTTAATAGGGACATCACAACTCCTAAGTGTTCCTTACGCTTTATATGCAGAGAAGGCAGGAAGAGCCAACTCTAGCACCCTTGCAGTTCCACACGGAACAGATAATATTATTCCAGTCATTGATTCTATTAGTTCTGATTTAAGTAGAGTTTATTCTGTTCCATTAGGCAAAACACTTTATATTACATACAGGCAATTTTATTCCTTTTTCAAAACAACATCATCAACAAATTTTGAGGTAACAAATCCAACACTTGACTTACACTATTTGATGATTCCAGCGGGAATATCATTTTATAGTTCCAACGGCCCCAATGTGCCTTACTTAAAATTCTATGGTTTTTTAGCAGACGACAATCCAAATATTACTTCTTTACTACTTGAATTGAGCAATTCTCAAACTTATATTGTTCCTGCTGGTAAAATACTAATTTTAAAGCACCCAGAGGTATATTCCTATTTAAAAATAAATGGTCAACCTATTGGAAATTTTAGTTCAGAGCCAGGTCCGGTATTGGTTCCATCAAATTCAATCATATCGACAAATTCCGCTCAAATTCGGGGTTTTTTAGGTTATCTTAAATAGTTAGCTTTCTTATAATGAAATCAACACTCGAATTTTCAAGAAAATGTGCATATTCAATAATCAAAACAGTCATCAAATGAAACGAATTATAGGGCCAACATTGCTATTTTTTTTTATTAATACTACTTTTTTATTTGCACAAACAGCCTTAAGGTGGGCTAGTTTAATTGGGAATCAGACTAACGCTACACAAGGCGAATTTATCAAAACTGATAATAATGGAAATGTATATGTCGGTGGAATATTTTTCGCTAATACTCAACTTACAGATTCTTTATCTTTAGTAAATATAGGGAGTTCTGACATTTTCTTAATAAAGTATAATAGTAATGGTCAGATAATTTGGGCAAAATCTTTTGGGGGACAATCACAAGAAAACATTACTGGTCTTTCAATTGATGGTACAGGCAATATATACATAGCAGGCAACTTCAAATCCTCCAATTTAACCATAGGAACTAATAATTTGAGCTGCTCAGGAGGATGGGATGGCCTGATTATTAAATTGGATGCCAATTCAAATGTGATCTGGTCAAAAAAAGAAGGGGGCTTGCTTGATGACTATTTTACAGCGATGGATTGCAGCACAAATGGGAATTTTATTATTTCGGGATATTATAATTCAAATTCACTTGTTATCGGCACTACTACATTAACAGTTTCGGGTTCAACTGAATTTAATGCATTTATTTTGAAGTATCTTAGCGACGGAAGCATTAATTGGATAAAAGATATTTACGGCTCAGGGTCACAAAAAATTTTTGATGCAACTTTGAATTCTGCTGGAGATATAATTGCCGTTGGTGAATTTAATACAACTGTTTATTTCGGAAACAACATATCGTTATTGGGGGGTGGCATAACTCAATACGATAAAGATATGTTTTTAGTGAAAATAGGAGGTTCAAGTGGAACTGCAAGTTGGGCAAAGGAAATTAGTGGCGATGCAAATGATTCACCAAACAAAGTTGCAGTAAACTCAATAGGAGAAATTTATTTAAGTGGCACTTTTAATTCAAGTACATTCAATGTGCAAAGTGTTCAAATCACAAATACTTTGGGCAATCAGGCCACGCTTTTAGCTAAGTTCAATTCCTCGGGTATTGTTTCATGGGCACAATCGTTTAATACTCCCTTTTTCATTGAAAACTTAAATTTTGACACAGATAATAATCTCCTACTGTCGGGATATTATGTCGGAAGCATCGGTATCCCAAACTTTCCCATGCCTATTACAAATGGTTATAGTTCATATTTTGGCAAGGTCAATTCAAATGGGAATTTTATTTGGCTTAGAAGTATTCCAGGTCTTTTGAGTTGCACAGATTTGGATGCAATTGGGAACTATTACCTAACGGGAATGTACGATACGCAATATTTTATTGTTGATGGCGATACCTTGGCTTTGCCGCAAACATACCAACAATCCTTTACCCTAAAATTAGGTAAGCCACAGATACTTGGCAGAGTAGTCCAAGATGTAAATCAGAATTGTGCATATGATGCAGAACAGGGTATAGAGGGTTTAAATATTCTTTTAACGCCGTTAAATATTTTAGCACAATCAAATGCTCAAGGTTTTTGGTTTTTTGATTCAATTCCAAATGGAAATTATCAAGCCATATTAGATACAGTTGCCCTCCAAAGTTGGTCATTAACATGTCCGGCGATTAGATCATTTACTGTTTCAAATCCAACAAACTATACAACTGTTTCTATGTTTGGTCTATATTCTGACACCCCGTGTAGTCAACCAAACATAAGTGTTTTCGCCCCTTCATTAACAAGGTGTTTTAGTAATCAATCAATATACGTTAATGCCTGTAATGGTTTATTTGCATCAGGCGAAGTAACAAGCCCATTTGTAGAAATTGAGTTAGACCCGAATTTAACAGTAAATAGTGCATCAACATCATACTCAAATCTTGGAAACGGAGTGTATAGATTTGATTTAGGCGATTTAAATGCTGGACAATGTAACAATTTCACCTTGTCAACAACTGTAAGTTGTAACGCAACTTTAGGCCAAACACTTTGCATTAATGCTAAACTTGCTCCAGTCGAAAACTGTATCTTAGACCAAACACCAAATTATACTAATTTCGATGCTGGGGTTGGCGGAGTCGCTCCATGTTTAAGTCCTTGGGATCAATCTAATTTAGTTGTTGAGGGTTTTTGCTCCAATGATACAGTATTCTTTACTGTATTTAATACTAGCGATTCAACATCTGGGGATATGCAATGTTATTCTCCAATAAGAGTATATTTAGATGGTGTTTTGGTTATTGGGGATTCTATAAAACTTAATGGCGGTCAATCTCAAACATTTCCATTTTTTGGCAATGGTCAAACTTGGTCTTTTCAAGTTGACCAAAACCCTTTGCATCCTGGCAATTCCAATCCATCATCATTTGTAGAGCTTTGTGGCAATGCAAGCAATTGGACACCAGAGGTAGCTAATGAACTACCACAAAATGATGCTGACCCTATAATCGATATATACTGCGGGGTTGTTGTCGGTTCACACGACCCAAATGAGAAGGAAGGATTTCCTAGTGGAATTGGAGTAGAAAATTTTATTCAAGCTAATCAACAATTGCAGTATGTAGTGAGATTTCAAAATACAGGAACAGCAGTTGCATACACCGTTGTTGTTAGAGATACATTGGATGCTAACTTAAATATCTTTTCTGTTGTACCGGGTGTTGCGAGCCATCCCTATACTTTTAGGATGTACGGCCAAAGAGTTTTAGAATGGACTTTTAACAATATCCTTTTAGCCGACAGTACAACAGACGAACCAAATAGTCATGGGTTTTTGACATTTACAGTTGAACAAAATCCTAGTTTAAATCCGTTAACTAAAATCTATAATCAAGCTGATATATATTTTGATTTTAATGAACCTGTGATTACTAACCAAACTATGCATACCATAATAGATAATCATCCAATATTGGTAAGCAATTCAAAAATCATGGTGAGCGATGATGTATTTGAAGTATACCCAAATCCTACCGAGGAAATAGCTACAATTGAATATCATTCTGAAACTAACAAGACATGTCTTTTAACAATATCTGATATGCTAGGAAGAGCCATAGTTCAAAAGAAGTTGGGAATTAAAAAAGGGAAGAATATCATCCCATTTCAAATTAACGCTAAGGGTCTATTTATAATAAATCTTTTTAATTCAGAAACTTCTACCTTTAAGAAGATTATAGTCAAATGATTATTGTATCTGAAAACTAGGAGGCAACAACAAGCAGACACAGCAAAATAGCTAATGGCACACTAAAACCCCCCTCTGGCCCGCGTTTGCTCGCAATCGTTTGCAACGAGTGCGGTTGAGAAATCGGTCTATGACCGATAACAACAAAATTCCATGCACTGCAAAGCCCTCACCGGAAGTAATTCATCAATTGCCCTTCGGCTTTAGATGGAAAATAAGTGCCAGCAAAGAATCAAGGGCTTTAGCCAAATTAATTCGGCTAAAGCCCAAATCTTGTTAGCTGCTTTTGTCCTCCGGCTTAAGCCAAAGGCAATTCAATAAACCCAGTTCCCCTTCCATTACCTTAACCCGTCAGGTTCAAATATTTATAGCCCCCGACCGGCCTTCCTTACATCGCGGTTCACAGCAGTTTCACTCTACAATCAATTCCCATAAAAAAAGGGAAATTCATATACATACCATTCACTCATTTCCTATTTTTGCTGTATGGATACCGATTATTCAAAACAGCATTTCGATAAGGAGCTTGCCATTAAAAATCTGAAGGAACAGGTTTATAACGATACCCTGCACATGCTCAAAACCGAAGACCGGTTTGTGAACTATTTCAGCGGGTATAATTCCAAATCGGTGGAGATATTCACAGAATTTTATGCCACCCTAAAATCAAATTGGATAGAAAATGAAGAACGGGGCTACAACCGCGATTTCTTCAAAGATAAATGGCGAAAAGCCTGCCATGCCTTATTGGCTTTGATTTACCAAAAGAAAGTATTTAACCTGATGTGTAGGTGGGCATCGGGCGAAATGGACTTAGCCGGAATAGAAACTTCCGGCGATTTGATTCAGATAGCACTGAACCCCACAAAAAGCCCCTATCTTGAACCCATTTCGCAGGCAGAGTTCGACACGTTTTACAAGTATCTGGGCACTATTATTGGAAACTATGAACATTTTATAGATACAGAAGGCGACATCCATAATTGCCTCGGATTTTATTTGTATTCCAAATTGACATACCCGAAAGGACAGGAAAATGAACACTATCGCTATCACGAATGGTTCAAAGCCTATGATGATGAGTTTGGCACCGGACATTTGAAAGATTTGCACATGATAAGGCTAGAGTTGGAACACGATTATATGGATCTTTGGCACACCCGAGTCCATCCCCTTGGATTAACCGAAGAACAAAGAGCTTATCATGTTCCCAAAATATCATGGCGTGAAGTAAAGGCCATGCGTGAAATTCCGGGCGAATATGAAAAATGGTCGGCCCAAATGCAGAAGTTTTGGGAAGAAAAACGAAAACTGGAACCTCCCTCCCCGGTTTACTACTCTATATTCCAATGGCCCGTGATGGATAAAATTGTTAATGCCATAGAAGACCGCGAAGTGATTAAAAAGTATATGTGGTATAGGCATGACAGAAAGCTTAGCGACGAAATAGGCGAAATAAACCACACCATTTATGAACTCTTAAACTACAAAGAACTTATACCGGTGGCTAAAAACGAGTCGTGGCAAGCAGGCCTAAAAGATGCCCTCGAACAGTTTGATTTATCAACCATTTACAATACTTTGCCCCATATTTATCAAGAATATCACCAGGCCATAAGCACAGGCAAAGAATATCAATTGCTTGAACTTCGCAGTTTTGCACATTGGACTCCAGGAGCTATCATTCCCAAAGTAAGAAAACATTTGGGCGAACCCGAGAATTTTGATTTCCTGAAAAAAGAAAATTTACCACAATAATCTGCATTGATGATGAAACCCATTGAAGAAAAAACTGCCGCTGAAAGGCAAAAGGAAATGTATGGCCGGTTTCTGGAAGAAGTTAAGCAAAACGAACTTTTCCCCACCTTTCTGCCCGGCATTTCACCAAAGGACTTAGCGGATTTCCGTTCGCATTATGCTCAGCAAAAGGTGTATTGGATAGAGTATGGTGAAACTTGCAAGGAGAATGCAGAATATTACGAGTCGTTTTGGGTAGAAGAGGCTTATAAACGCCTGGGCGAAATTCAGCAAAAGAAATTGTTTGACGTTCAGTGCAAATGGCTAGCCGAGCAAATCACCTTCAACGAAATTCGGATTAGCTATGACTTTCGCGATTGGGAACGCAATATTCTTAATTGTCCTATTATTCCACCTGTTTCCCAATATGACATTGATATTTATCAGCAATATATCCTATCAAGCAATTTTGACTGTGAAGATAATTGGGAATCGTGGCAAGACCATAAAGCCATAAAAGAGGCTTACAACTCCAATAATGCAAACCGCAACTTTCCGGAGTGGTATGATTTCTATAACGGACGAACCGGTGCTTCGGCTTATTTGCTCCTCCCCGATGTTAGAACCCCCAAAGAAGATTTCTACTTTGGCTTAGGGGCTAGGGAGTTCATGGAAAATCAGCTTGGATTAAAACCAAGCTTGAAACCCGCCGAGAGGGCAAGAATTAAGCCTGATTCACCCCCACCACAATCGGGTGAAGCCGCAAAAGAAATGGAGGAAAATACCGGTGAACCAAATCCTGAGTTTGAACCAATTGATACCCGCCCATTCTTAGATACCTTAAATAGTGATTTCCTTCCTTGGTTTGTAAGCACTTTTGAAGATGCTAAAACACAGGCTTTGTTTAAAAGAGTTTGGAAACCTATAGACTATTATGAAGAGTTCACCGTCCCCTACTTTGAGCGTGTTATGGAAACGCTATGCCAATCAGAAGAGCAATTGCCGATTGAAGGATGGCATGATTGGCGTGAAGCACTCAAGAAAACCTATGATAATTATCGAAAACGAAAAATTGCTGAAGCCCTTCCTGTTGCTTTTGATCAATACTTAACACATTTGGAATTAGGCCTTGGGTTTCCTGTAAAAGAAGTAGGTGAAGGCATTTTTGGTCCCGATTATCATGCTAGAATGATTCTTCGGGGCAGATATTTAAATGGCGAACCCGAAGATTTTGATTTTTAGATAGCTTGATTCCAGCTACCCCAAGTATTCAACCGCTGCACTATGTTCCCTCACTACTCTAATTATGCCGTTGTGGAAATTTTCAGATAAAGAAATTTGTTTTCAATAGGTTTGCTTTATTCATTTTTGTCCTTGAAACCGGGTTATTACTCATTTCGCTAACCCTTGCCAAAACTCCTCCTCATAATCACCCTACTATCCATTGCAATGAGCATTGCGATAAAAAGTAAATCCCAAACTGAACCGCATGCCTTTGACTTTAGGAGTATGCATTTAGATGTTTCGCGGCACTTTTTTCCAACTGATGTTATCAGGCAATACATTGATTCGCTGGCTAAAAACCACTTCAATTATTTCCATTGGCATCTCACCGACGACCAAGGCTGGAGGCTGGAAATTAAAGCATACCCATTGCTGACCCAATTGGGAGCTTTGAGAAAGGAAAAAGATGGAACGGTGTATGGTGGCTATTATACCCAAGAACAAATCAAAGAAGTTGTGGAATATGCCACGCTTCGGGGTGTGGAAATTATCCCCGAAATTGATTTCCCCGGCCATTGCAGTGCGGCAATAGCAGCCTATCCTTGGCTGAGTTGCAACGGGGCATTGATAGAAGTTCCGAATAAGTCGGGCATTTATAAAACCATACTCTGCCCTACTGATACCACTACACAGTTCTTAAAAAAGGTGTTTGATGAAGTGTGTGAGTTGTTTCCCGGCAAGTATATCCATATCGGTGGCGACGAAGTGCCCAAGCAGTCGTGGAGAAGTAATGTAGCCGTAAAGCAACTAAAGCACCAGTATAACCTTGGTTCATTGCAGGCTGTTCAAAACCATTGGATGAACGAAATGTCAACGTATCTGCAACAGAAAGGTAAATCGGTAATCGTTTGGGGCGAGGTAACACGGTCGGCTTTCCGCAAGGACTTAATAATAATGAGTTGGAGGGGAAAGAATGCAGGCGTTAGAGCCGCCAAAAACGGAAACAAAGTAATAATGGCTTCGCGGTTCTACTGCTATTTAGACTATCCAAAAAGCAGAAAAGAGAAAAAACCAGCCTTCTTTTACCCCTATCTAACAAACGAAAAAGTGGCAAAATATAACCTGTATTCCAAAAGGCTAAATGCTGAACAGAATCAAAATATAATTGGAGGCGGCGGATTATTATGGACAGAGTTTGTGGCCGACACAGCTAAATTATGGCATCAGTTTTCGCCCCGTGCGGCTACCTTAGGCAAGGTGCTGTTTACTAAACGGAGATAACCTAACAACGGCCTTACCCAAAATCTCACTTATATAAAGTAAAAATTGTCCTACACCCTAACCTTTACCTAATCAGGGTAATATACCCATGCCGTTTTTCGTTCTTCTTCCCAATAAAATTGAAGGAAAGTGCATAGAAATACGTTCCTGCTGTAAATAGCCCTCCTTTACCATACTTTCCATCCCAGGATTCTAAAGGACTGTTGAGGGTAGCCACATGAAGGCCCCAACGGTCGTATATTATTAACTGGAAATTCTCGATGTTGGCCGATGCCACCTGGAAAACATTGTTGAGGGCGTCACCATTGGGCGTAAACACGTTGGGCACCGAGATTGAGTCTTTTATTGGCTCTTCAGGTTTTAGGCAAATTTGTGTATTCACTTTAAAAGTATCTACACCTGCACAGGATCCAGCCAAATAATTTGTTACATAATAGGTTCCTTCCGTGCTAACATCAATAGCATCGGTGCTGTCGCCCGTACTCCATACATAGTTTATGGCAGAACTTTGATATGATTTTAGGTTTATAGTGCTATCCTGACATATAAGTGTGTCGCTCAAATTGGTTGGGCCGGGTTCTTTCAATACCACCATTACCGTGTCGTAGGTTTTGCAGCCACCACCGGGTATGCTGGGGAAGGTAGAAACTGTGAGGTATAATAGTGTAGTATCGGTGGTCGGCGTTATGCTTAAGGTATCCTTTGTTCCTAATAACAGGCTATCCATGTCGAACCATTTAAAGCCATAACCACTAGCTTTGAAGGCTTTTAACTTTACGGCATTGCCTGGGCAAACGGTAGTGTCGTTGCCTGCATTAGCAGTGGGGTAAGCCCTTACCTGCACAGACTTAGTTGTTGAATCGCTACCGCATTCATTCAGAGCTCTTATTCTTATTTGGGCTAATCCCGAATTAGGAAAAAAGAAATTGCACTCATTGTTTAAGGTATCATAAATTGAAGCATTTAATACCGAAACCCAATTATAATAGGAATTAGGCTGAAGAGGAACACTATAATGTGCGGTATCGCCCGAGCAAATTTGTGTTGGCCCGGTTATAGAAGTAGTTGGTGGGCCAATTACGTGGATTTTTGCCGTGTCTGAACCCGGACCAACGCAACCGTTGTTGGTTTCTGTTACGCTCAAGACAAAATCACCCGGTCCGTTGAACAATATACCTGTGTATGGCCCATTATCGGGAGGAGTGGGCCAATCGGTTCCGTTTAACCTCCACTGATAGGTTGATTGAATGGTGTAAGAATTATCGGGTTGTAAATAGAAATAGACGGTACTGCTGCCCGAACTCCCTGTCCCCGAAAAACAAATGGTGGTATCAATCGAACCAATATAGCCCGTAAAGTTGTTTGGGTCATACGCCACAACCGATAAAGGTGATGGGTTTGGAACTCCTATCATTAGTCTTATTACAGTGCCTAACTGGTTCCAAGGGGTACTAGACAAGGTTGATACTATCCGCATATAAGTAAGTCCCGGCTGCAGGCCTACTGTTCCAAGCAGAGAGCTAATTGGGATGGACAGTAGCACAGTGGTATCAGTATGGGCTACTACAGTGCCAAGAACTCCGGTGTTGATTATGGCAAAGCTTGTTTTATCCATAATCTGAATCTGAAACTCGTTGGCAGGGTCGTATATTGCGGCAGAATCAAATTCGTTGATGTTCACGGTAAGCAAGGAGTCGAATCCCGCCAAATCGTTCAAACAAACTTGGACATCCTGTTTGTTGTTGCTTTCAATATCACATTCCCGAATACAGAACGGGCCATAAACGGTTCCGGTGGCGGCAGGATTTATTGAGTTTACACGTATATAATAATTACAACCGGGCGGAATGGGATGAAACAATGGGGCTATGAGGCCTGAAACACTCCCCGGACCGGGGTCGAGTGATGGGTCGTAGTTGTTGTCGTCGGGCGAGGTGCCTAAAACATTAGGATTTGCTGGGAAATTTCCCGCACTGTCCGACAATTGAGCCACATACGTGTTGTTGTTATAAATCCCGAGCGACCAAAATGGAACGTCAATTACCGAACCCACACAAACGGTGTCTTGAAATCCCATTAGAACAGCCGGTTCGAGGGTGGTGATAGTGTTAGGACATTGCTGAATTTCAAAACAAATAGTGGTATCGCTAAATATGTGGGGGGTGTAGTCCAAATTACTGAACCGGATTTTATAACATGTTCCAGGCGGGGTATTGTCGGGGATGGTTAAAAACAAAACAGGAAACGTGTTGAGATTGCTCAAACTATAGATTCCCAAGTTGGTAGGATTGTTGAAGCTACCCGATGCATTCGACAATTCAAACTGGTAGGAACTGTTGCCACATAAGGGAGAATCGAAATGAGCAAATAAAAGAAGATTATTGCCCTGGCATACAGGGGTAGGGGTAATTTGGTCGATACCCATACTTATTGTGCCCGGGTCGAAATCGCCTGCCACCCGAATATCATCAATTCCAAACGAGATGGGAGTTGCGTTTGTTGAGGATGTATTTCTCCATCTCACCCCAATTCTTAGGCTGCTTTGTCCATCAAATGCCGGATTGAATATTTCCTCATATTTCCATTTATAACGATTGCGATACTGGATATTATTGGCCGGAAGCCAAGCCCCACCATTAGCACTAAAAACTATTTCGGCGTATGCATTGGCCGAATCGCCTATGCCGGTGTAGAAAAATGCAAAAACGATGTTTGTAAAGCCTAAGGTACAAAAATCTCCTAGTAGGGTAAACCGGTCTGAAGCATTCGTGGGGTCGTAATTGGTATTAGATACATTACTCGTAGCAGCAGTAGAGCTGTCGTGAATATGTAGATAGGTGCCATTCGGAAAGGTGATAAGCCCTCCATAAGTGCTATCTTGTGAAATAGTGTTCGGCATAACGCCACCTCCTGAATATTGGGCATTTATAATCCATTTGTTGTTTCCAGAATGGGTGCCCAAGGAATCGCTGTTAACAATTATATTGACATCGGTAGATTCGAAGTCGATGGATTTGATTAGGGTGTTTTGTGAAAAAGCGAAACCGGAAATCAAAAAGAGAGCGATAAATAGGTAAAGTTTTTGGCTCATAGGGTTCGGTTTTTGGAGTGAGTAAAAATAGAGAATATTCAATTTGTTTGCTTAGATTATATTTTATTAATGAATTATGGAGGTTCAGGATAATTTTGACACTACACCCTTCAAAAAGTAGAAGTGATGATGGGTATCATTCTGAAATATTGCCTATGTTTGCAAGGTGTTCTGTATGAAACAAAAAGCGGTAATAGTTTCACTTCTTTTGCTGTTGGTGACGGGTTTTACGGCCCAAGCCACCCATTTGATGGGAGGCGAAATTACTTGGACCTGCATGGGAAACGGCAACTATGTGTTTCAGATGAAGGTGTATCGGGATTGTGCAACACCTGTTCCGATTGATAACAATGGACCTATTTCGCTAAGTGTTTTCAATCATCCAAGTGTAAGTAGTATCCCGATGTCGATTATATCTCAAATTGATATCACACCACAATGTAATCCCTCCGGTCCCACTTATAACTGTTCTTCGCCAAATGGAAATACGGCTGTGGAAGAATTTATCTTGGAGTCGGCTCCGGTAAATCTGCCTGGTGTGCCACCCGCTCAAGGCTGGATTTTCACATGGACAAATTGTTGCCGAAATGCAGCTATTACCAATTTAGTGCTAACTTTCAATGGGCCAGGCGACCCAAGCAATGGTTTTACGCTCAGGGCGAAAATGTTTCCATACAATGGTCAGGATGGTTCGCCCTGCTTCGATTCTTCTCCTGTTTTTCAAGAGCGGCCAAACATTATTATCTGTGCCGGTACACCGTTTACCTATAATCCGAATGCCTACGACCCTGATTTGGATTCGCTTTCCTATGAGTTTGAGCGTCCACTGAATTATTTGCAAGGTAACTTCACAGCATCAAACCCAACAGCTATACCTTTTGAGGTAGGCTATAACATTAACAGCCCGTTTCCGGATGTAACCCAAAATCCAAACAACGTACCTGTATCGCTAAACCCAATAACGGGCGAAATGTCCTTCACCTCTTTTACCATTGGCAATTTTGTAGAGGTTATAAAGGTAACGGCCTATAAATGTGGGCAACCCGTAGCGGAGATTTATAGGGAGATTCAAACGGTAATATTGAGTTGTGGGGCCAATTTCCCTCCTATAGTTACCGCTCCCTTTCAAAATCCAACCACTGCCCTATATTCCAACTATGTTGATACTGTTACGGCAGGAGATTTAGTGACGTTTACCATCACCGGCTCCGACAATGGTTTTCTGCCAACCGGATATGCTCAAAAGGTTACTTGCACTCCGATAGGTGGAGAGTTTGGCCCCAATTGCGATCATCTGCCTTGTGCTACTTGGGACACCGTTTCTGCGGCAGGAGTTTTGTCATTGAATTTCAATTGGCAAACGGGATGTGAGCACATATCCAACTTCGAGGGCTGTTTTAATCATGGCAATGTGCATACGTTTACATTTACCTTCAAAGACGATTATTGTCCGGCACCGTCATATACTGTGGTTACTGCAACTGTGGTTATATTGCCCATACCTGTTATAGAATCTCCCATTATGCATTGTGCTTCGGTGCAAGCCAATGGCGATGTCTTGCTTACTTGGGAAACCCCATTGGACACCGCAGGGACCTTCAACAGTTACCATGTGTTTTCATCCGCCTCGCCCACCGGCCCCTTCACCGAACTGGATAGTATTTTTGTCTATAACCAAACCACCTATACTCATTCGGGAGCCAGTTGCGATGTTGCACCACGCTATTATTTTGTGAAGAGTCGCTCGGGATGCATGGGGATGGTTTATGCTCCTGCTATTGATACCTTGGAAACCATTTTTGTAAGCACTTCTGCCGTGGTTAATAATCAGTTCACGGTGGATTGGAACCCGCTTCATACACCTTTATTGCCGTCCTCGTTCTCTACCTATCGCGTATATAAACAAATTGATGGTGGTGCTTGGGTGTTGATTGCCACCACTGGCAACATTAGCCTTGTGGACAGTATTGTTACCTGTTCGGCCCAGTATGCCTATCGGGTTGAACTGGAAGATACGCAGGGTTGCATTTCTAGTTCAAATGTAAGTATCGGTGCTTTTGTTAACAATGAGGTTCCGGCCGATATGGAATTAGATAGTGTGAGTGTGGTCGCAGCATCCCAATTAACAACACTGGGGTGGCAAGCCTCTGCCGATGGTGATGTGGTAGCTTATATTATCATGCAAGAAATAAACGGGGTGCTCACGGCAATTGATACTGTGCAAGGGCGGCTGAACACTGCCTATACTAACGCAAACTCTAACCCCGATGCGGGTAGCGAGATATATGCTATTATGGCTATGGACAGTTGCAACAATGTTGGGCGTAATGGAAACCCTCACCATACAATTTTCTTGGCCTATATAGTGAATGCGTGCAAGGGCGAAATAAAGCTGGATTGGAGTGCTTATATTGGTTTCGGGGCTGTGGGAACCTATAGGGTATATGTTAAGCAAGATGTACAACCTTACAGTTTGGCTACGACTTTATCGGGTACTGCACAATCCTATACATTCAGCAATATTGTGCCCTCCGCTAACTACTGCTTCATTGTTCAAGCAGTTTCAAACGTTGGAAATACCACTTCCACCAGCAATGAAATTTGCTTTCAGGCAAGTGCTATTCAGTTGTCGCAATATACCTATATGAATTATGCTACCGTAATTGACGACAACACCGCCGAACTGAAATGTTTGATTGACACCGCCGCCGATGTGTTCAAGTATGTAGTTGTCCGCAAAAATCTGTGGACGGGAATTACCGATAACTTGGGCGTGTTTGCCATAAATACCCTCAATGAATTTATATATTACACTGACCCAAATGCCAGCACACCGCTTACGCCATATGAATATACCATAAACGTGGTAGATGCCTGCGGAAACGAATCGGGGATAAGCAACATAGGCCGAACTATTTGCTTAAAGGGCGAGGCTATGGAAGGCTACGTGAACCGACTAAATTGGAATCCTTATGCCGACTGGAGTGGGGGGGTGCTATGCTACAATCTCTTTACCTGCGAAGATTCAAAAAAAACAAATCCTGTTTTGCTTTCCAACTTCGATAATACTACTATTAATTTCAATCACGATGTTGCCGATAGTATTTCGGGGAAAGGGGTATTTTGCTATTACATCGAAGCCTTGGAAGATGAAGGGAATGTTTATGGATTTCAGGAAAAGAGCTATAGCAATGTGGTTTGTTTGCTTCAAGAACCGGAATTTTATATAGCCAGCGGTTTTTTGATTGATGGCAAATCGGGACCCTATGGACCCAAAGGTATATTTATAAAACAAGCCAAGAACTATGCCTTCAGCATCTGGACCCGATGGGGCGAACGCATCTTTTGGACCAATGTTCCCGGTGAAAACTGGGACGGAACCTATCAAGGCCAAAAGGTGCAAATGGGTATGTATGTTTATTTGGTGGACTATAAATCAATGAGTGGCAAATATATTACTCGAAGTGGCAGGGTGATGGTGGTGAGATAGTTAGTATAATGTTTCAACTTGTGGGGCTGAAACACATTTTCAGGACTGTTGCTTATAAAGATATGAGTTATTCATAGCATTCTAAAATTTTATGATGCTTTCGTAATAAGAATTTAAAATTTTAGTTATTCACATAGATTCTCTGTTAAATTTGCCGCACCTTTGAAAATGAAAATACTGTTTAAGATTCTTTTTCTGGTAACTGTTATGGCTGCTACATCTTGCAGCTCAGGTTACCATCCCGGAGCAACAGGCTATCATTATTCGCATAAACGCAGCCCTGTAAAGAAACTTTACAAAGCCAAACGGCACTTATTTGAATATCAAGGCCACCGAGGAAACCCGTTTTGGTAGTGTTTCAATCCTGATTTCTTAGCGTTTTTATGTCCGAATCGCAACTGTTTTTATTAACGGGTTCTAATTTGGGCAATACTGCTATGCATCTCGCAAAAACAGAAAAGCATATTTCAAACCGAATAGGTTCTATTCAGAAGAAAAGCAGTATTTATCAATCACCGCCTTGGGGATTCTCTGCCGAACAGGATTTCCTAAATCAGGTTTTGATTTGCACTACCATTTTAAAACCATTGCAGGTTTTGGAAGAAATATTGGCAATAGAAAAATTAATGGGGCGAGAAAGAAATGAGTCCGCTCAATATTCATCCCGCATAATTGATATTGATATTTTATTTTTCGGAAACGAAGTTATACAACTTAAAGACCTTCAAATCCCACATCCACGGCTGCATGTACGCAAATTCACCCTATTGCCTTTAGCCGAAATTGCAGGAAACTTCATTCATCCGACTTTGAATAAACGAATAACTGATTTGCTGGAAAGCTGTGAAGACAGCGGAGAAGTGCTGTTAAACCAATTAGCGTGAAACGCTATTCTATTATATAACCCTTCTCGGTGCACGCTTTAACCAAGGTGCGATTCACCACTCCATAAAAGGTATCGCCAAAACGGTAAAGCTCCATTTGGCGTTTTTTCATTTTTAAAAACTCTTCCCGCTTGGTGGTCAGCATCTTTAAGATGTTAATGTTTTCAATCCGTTGCTGGGTTTTAACAGCGAGGTATTGTCCAAGTTGCTTGTCATTTAACCGTTTCGTGTTATCGTCCATCAAATCGCGGTCTAGAGTACCAAAGTTTACAGTTTTGTTGCTGTTGAAGGTCATATCTACTAAATCCCATTCATTATTTTTATCTTGATAGAGTGAAGATGCTTTAAAAAATGCCCTTGCTTCGTTCGAGTTTTCGTTAATACGTTTAGCTTCATCATCCAAAAACTGCTGCATTTTTCGGCGTTTGATTCCTTCTTTGCCATAAGGGACATAAGTGGAATTAATCATATCGGAAGCTTCGAGCAAAAGGTCGTTGTCGTAGCCTTTGTCAAAAACAATTCCAGGTTCTTTAAGGCCAATGATGTTAAAACTGCCTCCCGTAAGTCTGGCTATATCTTGCCAGCCCAGCACTTCTTTTTTGTTTTCGTAGGTCTTAAAATAGAGCGAGTTAAAAACAATTTTTTGCTCAGTAGCGTCTTCGCAAGCTTTTATAATATTATAGCCGTTATACACTCCACCATTTCCCACCAAGAAAACCAATTTTATTGCATTGGGTTCTTTGCTCCATTTTATTTCATTTACAGTGGTGTGAATTGCATCGCCATACAGCACGCTTCCTTTGGCAGTAGATTCTTTTATGCTAAAAAGTTCGAAAGCCAGTTTATCAATGTCTTTGGTGAGATTCGATACAATTTTAACATAAGCATTTTCTTCGCCAAAACTGGGGCGTCCCAAACACACTAAGGCAATACGAAAATCTGGAACGGGTTTTAACCGGTTCATTTCATTGATTATTTCCCAGAAGTTTAATTTTACAGAAGCTAATATCCCACCTGTGCTGGAACTAATGTCCACACAAAAAACTAAATCTACGGGCGGAGCTTTTGCTTTAGGAGCAGTGGGCTTGGTTTGTGCGTTAAGATTACCTAAACTGAAAACGAAAATAGCTATTGCCCAAATCGGATAAATTTTCAATTGAATAAGTTTTGACAGTATCAAGGCAATTAACGTTCCAATGTTTGAATTGGGCTGCGAAAATATCATAGAAACCGTTTGGAAATATATAAAAATTGTGATGTGAGATTTGAGAATTGTGATTTGATGTCTTTGGGAATTTGTGGATTATGGAATGATTTTTCACAAAACATGAAATATTCAAAGTCTAGTTAGCCTTAACCAAGTTTCAAATCGTGCTTCTTTTTCTTAATCAATTTACTTAATAGAAAATGCTCAACTGCGGTATCAATAGGCTTCAAGGAGAAAATAATCACCATCTTTATTATAAAGGAAAGTGTGAAATTGTCTTCTGGAAGCAGGTGCAACACGGTGTGCAAAATCAATTCTTCCACCATAAATAAAACAATAGCAATGATTAGAGTAATTGCCTTTGCCTTCTTACCCACTTTGGTTCGTGTAAGTTCGTCTATAGTATCTTGCAGTTGAATGTTTTTTTGCTCAATCTCTGCTTTTTGTTTCTTGATGATAATGTTCTCTTTTTTGGTTTGCTCGGCCTCAAACACCAACTGAATGTTCTTTACTTTTTTAGCATTATCCTCTTTCTCCACCTCCTCATTTACCTGATGATACAATTTGTAGCTCTGTAAGCTATTCTCTTTATCGCCGAGTTTCTCATATACCTTTGATAAAAGTAAATGAAGCTGATAAATTTTAGGCTTCACCTTTATTTCTTGAGCAAAAACCAACCCCCTTTTCAATACGGGTAATGCCGCTTCGTACTTTTCTTGTTTAAGATAAATTTCAGCCAACTGTATAAGGTTAGTAATGGCTCCTCCAGTAAATTTACGCTCCTCCCTTATCAACAGTGCCTTCGTGGAAAGTTCTTCGGCTTTAGCATAGTCTACGGTTTCGTAATAATAGGTGGCTAAATCGGTGAGTGAGGTGGCCGTAAAATTGGGGATATTAAATGATTCCACTGAAGCCAACCCTCTCTCGAGAAAATCTTTGGCTTTTGAGTAATCCTTTTGAATCAAATATACTTTACCAATTCCATGCTGGGCATTGTTAATCCAAATTACATTCTTAAATTCTTCGGCTAACTTTAAAGTGGACTCAAACAAGGGAAGGGCATCAGCCAAATGGTTCATCTCTACATATAGGCTGGCAATTTGATAACTACACGCCATATAGTTATGAGGATAGGCCCCTGACTTCTTCAGTTGTTCATGACCCTCCCATAGTTCTTTTAAAGCCAAATCTTTGTTACCGAGTGTGCGATAAACACTGCCTATCATCGAACTGCAAAGTGCCATTCCATCGAGGTTATTTTGCTGGGTGAAGAGTTCTTTTGAAGCAAATACGATTGGCATCATTGACTCATAATCCTCTGCAAAAAAGGAGTTTAGTGCCCGAAGATATTTTACAAATGGCAATTTATGTATTGATTCAGATTCCTTTCCCCATAATTCAAAGGCATATGTAACTGTTGCCTTTTCTAAGGTGGTTAACAATGGAAAGGTTGCCGATATTAAATTGAAGGACTTATTGCTTTCGGTATCAGGACATTGCTGAAACGCTTTAATATGTTGCTGAATAGTTTCCAGAGGGTTCATAATTATAAATGGGGGATTTCTACTGCTTGGGGTCGGATTTGCAGAAAGAACAGTTTGATGCAAGTTTTAATCTTATGCTATTTTCCTTGTTCGGTTTTTCAATAGAGCAATTACTTCTTCTTTAGTCAAGGCGTTGCCATCCAGCTGAACATACTGTTTAGCAAGAGTTTTATAGCTTTTGGTCATGAGCAAGACCCAGACCATAAAGAAATCGAGACCTTTAAACACGATAGCTTTTTCCTGAATGTACTTGGCCTGATTGGTTAAAAACTCAACAGGGTAATCGGTGTAGTGCATAGCGGGTTTGAGATGGTGGGCAATATGATACCCGTCGTTGAAGCATTTTTGATTATAGCTAACGTTGATGCAGGTAATACTGTTTCGGTAGCAGTTTTCTGGGTGGGCAGCATCAATAAAAGCATGCTGTCCCCAGTTTCCTGCCATCATCATAAAACGGGTGAAGCAAAGGGGAATGACGAATACTGCCAGGGTGGCTTTAAAGTTTAGGAGACATAATATTGTTACAATAAATATCCAACTTAGTTCGCCAAGGATGGAGTGTTTCATAAGTTTTATTCTTTTCTTTCGGAAGAAATAGGTGGCCAGTTGGCCTAACCCGATAAAGAAAAAGGTGAGAAAGTATTGCATGAAGCCAAGAAAGCTATCTCGCTGATAATGCATGGTGCTGCTGAGGTCGCCTTCGAGGTTGTTTTCGGGGTGATGCATTCCTAGATGGTGGGTAAAATAGGTTTCGGGGGTTTGCCCGAAAAAGGGTCCCTGCACCCACGGCACAATTTTATTCATCCAACGGTATTGGTTTTTAAAAAGTGTGCGATGTCCGGTGCAGTGCAACATCAGGATATAGGGTCCCATGAAGAATATCCAGTTGGTGGCCAGGTAGGGAACTGCAATCCACCAACTAAACCTGCCGGGTAGAAAGAGGTAAAGTCCCACGGCCATCATCAGAAATATTTGCAAGATAAGGTAAATAAACACTAGGTCACGCTTATCGTGTATCAGTTTCAGAAAGAAGCGGTCAAATAAGTTATATGAAGCCGGGGCGGTGTAAGTGGGGTCGGTAAGAACGAGTGTTGTCATAAAGGAAGAATGGCCAAACATATAAAATTTTGGCACACAGAATAAACAGATAAGGCTGATATACACTGATTTTTATGCAGAGAGTTTGTTGTTGTTAGAAATTCACACATAAATAATTTGTATCATCACCATTACTGATTATTATCATACTCTGAATGACGAAGCAATGAGAATTTTGCACTAATTAAAATTCTGCTTATGAAAAGTTTATCGGAAGCTGCTGAATCAGTAGAACCGCATCAGGAATGCGAACTAGGGTTGGAATGGTTAATTAAAAAATACAATGTTTCGGTGCCGCGTTATACGAGTTATCCACCCGTGCCAAAATGGGAGAATGAACTAATTACTCCCTTGCAGTGGAAGCAAAAGGTAAAGATAGCTTTTAACGAAAACAATAAGATAAGCCTTTATTTGCATTTGCCTTTTTGCGAAAGTTTGTGTACTTATTGTGGATGCAATACCCGGATTACGAAGAATCACAAGGTGGAAGGGCCTTACATTCTCAGTATTTTAAAGGAGTGGGCTTTGTATTTGGATACTTTTGAAACTACGCCCGTGATTGATGAAATACATATAGGAGGCGGCACCCCAACTTTTTTCTCGGCTGAAAATCTTGAAAACTTAGTTGAAGGAATCCTAACCTCGGCTCACATTTCGGCAAACTGTACTATGAGTATTGAGGCACATCCTGGTAATACATCGGTAGAGCAATTGCAATCCCTGTCGGATATGGGCTTTAGGAGAATAAGTTATGGCATTCAGGATTCAAATCCGGTGGTGCAAAAGGCAATAAACAGGCATCAATCATTTAAACAAATTAGTAAAACGGTGGAACTAAGCCGCAAGGCAGGGTTCTCGTCGGTTAATTTTGATTTGGTTTATGGTTTGCCCTTTCAAACATTACATTCTTTAGAAAAAACCTTACGCGAAACGCTGACTTTAAAGCCCGACCGGATAGCCTTTTATTCTTATGCTCATGTGCCGTGGAAAAAGCCTTCGCAGAGGGGCTATTCCGAAATCGATTTGCCAGATGCGATGCTGAAGTATAAAATGAACAGGCTTGGGCATCGCATTTTTGAGGAAGCCGGTTATGTGGCTGTGGGGATGGATCACTTTGCACTCCCAGCAGATGAACTGGCTATTTCTTTAAGCAAAAACCAATTGCACCGAAACTTTATGGGCTATACTGAAAAGCCTACCTCACTATTGATTGGCCTGGGAGCATCAGCCATTAGCGATTGTGGAACGGCTTATATGCAAAACATAAAATTGGTGGAAGATTATCAAGAAGCTATAAATACGCACATTTTCGCTGTGGAAAAAGGGCATAGACTAACTGTGGCTCAAGCTGAAATTAAAGACCATATCGCCAATCTAATGTGCAATTTCAGCACGAATTGGGATGCTGAGTTTGCTAAAAAACTGCAAGAGAGCGGAGCGTGGAATCGGTTGCTGGATATGGAAGAAAATGACTTGCTGGTTTTGAAAGCAAACGGTTTGGAGGTATCGACTGCTGGACGGTATTTTATTCGAAACATTTGTTCAACAATAGATTTGGAGTCTAATACAAAAGTAAGTAATCAATACAGTAAAGCGATTTAGGCACTGACAACTACTCATCACTCGCAATTTGCTCAACCAATTCAAGCCGCTTCACTACTGAGTCGGGAATAAAAATTGTTCCCGGAGATAACACTGCATTTGCTCCTATTTTACAGCTATCACCAACTAAGGCTCCGAACTTTACGCAGCCTGTATTTATAACTGTTGAATTGTATAAAACAGTGATTGTTTTGTCGGCTCTTTCATTGAAATGATTTGCGGTTATTGCACCTGCTTCAAAATTCACATTGCTACCAATCAGGCTATCACCGAGGAAGTTAAAATGGGCTAAATGAGTATTGTCAAAAATAATGCTTGTTTTTATCTCGCATCCCGGTCCAACCGAAGCAGCTTTCCCTAAATAAACGCCTCCTCTTAAATAAGCATTTGCCCCCACAAAACAGTTTTCGGAAATAATAATCGGGGCTTTCAATACAGCCCCTTGCTCTACTGTTGCTGTTCTGTGAATGGCTACACCGTCGGTAATAGTATATTCATCACCAAGTCCAGTAATAATTTGGAGCAATATGTCAGGAAGATTTTTCGTTATTTCCCAAGGTTGAAGATTCACTTGTTGGGAAAAAGTGCTTGAAAAGAGTTTTATGAAATTGGGGATGGGAATCATCTTAAAGTTTATGAAGTTTAAAAACAAATATCTAACTCCTATAAAAACCAGCTTAAATTAATGAGTCATTAAATGCATCTTTCTTTTTGGAAAGGCAATTTAAATAGTCTTAAAGTACGGGAAATAGCTTAACACACCGTCAGCAAGGCAAACGCATAGGAAAAGCGTGCACTTTCTGGAACAAGGCAAAGAATCTTCTGCCCTTTTTGCAATTGTCCTGAATGGAATAGTTCTTCGAGCATAAGGTATATGGAGGCGGCTCCCACGTTTCCAACTTTAGTGAGATTAGTAAACCATTTTTCCTGCGGAACACCAATCCCGTTTTGCTCTAAGGCATCAGCAACCTTTTTGCGGAAAAATTCCGACGAAATGTGTGGGAGCAAATAATCTACATCAGCTATATCGAATTTCCGTTTTTTAAGCACACGAGCCAATTCTTTTGCTCCTATTGGGGCAATGTTTTTATCTAGAAGCCTAACGTCCTGTTTTATTGCCATCACTCCTCTTTCGATAAGATTATGGGGATCAAATTCTTTCCATCCTTTGAGGGAACCGTCGTTTAATTTTGTAGCAGCAGAATACATACATGTTTCCAGCTCGTTGGCAAATGATATGGTTTCAATCCAATCGATATGCAATGAAATTCCTTTAGAATTTGGTCTGTTTTGAATTAAGGCGGCACCGGCACCATCGCTAAGCATCCACCTTAAAAATTCTTTTTCAAAGGCAATAATAGGGCGTTCTTCCAGTTCCTTCAACTTTTCATATTCCGGCTCGTAGTGGGTGCTATGAAACATTGGCGAAATCATTTCAGAGCCAGTTGAAACAGCATTTTGAGTATTACCACTTATTACCGAAAGATAGGCTAACTTAAGAGCATGCATACCTGAGCAACAAGCTCCTGCTTGAGAAAAAATTTCCATTGGCCGTTCACCAATTTCGCCATGAACAGCCGATGCAAGCGAAGGTAATATATGGTCTGTAAGCGACGTACCACATGAAATTAATTCTAAATCAGAAACCGAAAAATCATCATTGTATAGTCCAGATATTGCAGATGCTGCCAATTGAGCATTGGTGTGGCTTATCTTTCCTGATTTGTCTAATACATAGTGCCTGTTGGTAATTCCATTGCTTCTTAAAACAATCCTTCGAGCTTTGGAGGGTTCGTTGCCTACCTTCCCCAAGTAATCCTCCATTTCATCGTTTCCAATGGGAGCATTTGGTAAAAACTTGCTCAACCGGGTTATGTACGCCTTTCCTTGCAATGCTATTATTCTTTATCCCTATTTAAAAGGGCGGCAAAAGTAGCAATTTTGAGATTGATTCATTCAACATTATCGGCCAAGATACACGACAACTTTCCCTTTTTAAGAAAAGCAACCTAAAAATTCAATTTATCAAGGCAAATTTGAATTATTCCAAGTTTTATCTTTATGAAAAATTATAGACGCAGAAGCACTCTAACTATTCTTGAATCACAATTCAACATTAAGGCTTTTGCAATTAAAAATGCTGAGTGAAAGAAAAATTGCCATCTGCCAAACAAAAAGGATATTCGATAATTCTTAATCTGTGGTTATTGAATTCCAAAAAGTTCAAAACAAAATTATTCACAGGCTGAAAAAAATGTTTTCTTTGCAGCACGAAATTTAAACCAAAAAATAAATGTCTGATATAGCATCACGCGTTAAAGCCATCATCGTTGACAAACTCGGTGTGGACGAAAAAGAAGTAACAACAGAAGCCAGCTTCACCAATGATTTGGGAGCTGACTCGCTTGATACTGTTGAGTTGATAATGGAATTTGAAAAAGAATTCAACATTGCCATTCCCGACGACCAAGCCGAAAATATCGCTACCGTTGGTCAGGCAGTTGACTATATCGAGAAAAACGTTAAGTAACCCTAATTTTTAACCGATGAGGTTATCAAGGGTTGTAGTAACGGGTATTGGTGCACTCACGCCGATTGGCAGCACTGCACCCGAATTTTGGGATGCACTTATCGCCGGAAAAAGCGGTGCAGGGCTGATTACCCGTTTCGATGCGTCTAAATTCAAGACCCAGTTTGCCTGCGAAGTAAAAAACTTCGATGCCGCTAATTTTTTCGACCGCAAGGAAGCCCGTAAAATGGATCCTTGCACGCACTACGCATTGGTAGCAGCTGATGAAGCTGTGAAAGATGCCGGACTTGATCTCGAAAAAATAAATTGCGACCGTGTTGGAGTTATCTTTGGTTCGGGTATTGGTGGATTAGAAACATTCTATAACGAGTGTTCTGAATTTGCCCGAGGCGATGGCACTCCACGTTTCAATCCATTTTTCATTCCTAAAATGATTGCCGATATTTCGGCAGGTCAAATTTCGATGCGATATGGGTTTCGTGGACCAAATTTTACTACCGTTTCTGCTTGTGCGTCTTCTACCAATGCTATTATTGATGCGTTTACTTATATCCGCCTTAATAAAGCAAATATCATTGTAACGGGTGGCTCCGAAGCTGCGGTAAACCAAGCCGGAGTGGGCGGATTCAATGCTATGCACGCTCTAAGTACCCGAAATGATAGTCCCGAAACAGCTTCTCGACCCTTTGATTTGGATAGAGAAGGTTTTGTGCTTGGCGAAGGTGCAGCATCCTTGATTTTGGAAAATCTTGACCACGCTATAGCCCGTGGAGCAAAAATTTATGGTGAAATTGTAGGTGGCGGAATGAGTGCCGATGCTCATCATATAACGGCTCCGCATCCTGAAGGACTTGGTGCATTAAACGTAATGCGTGCTGCTTTGGAAGATGCAGAAATGAATCCCGAAGATTTAGATTATGTAAATGTTCATGGGACATCTACTCCATTGGGTGATATTGCGGAAACAAAAGCCATTCAAAAGGTTTTTGGAAATCACGCTTACAAACTAAATATCAGCAGCACCAAAAGTATGACAGGACATTTACTTGGTGCGGCAGGAGCAGTTGAGGCTATTGCAGCATTATTAAGTGTTAAAAATGATATTGTTCCTCCTACAATTAATCACTTTACCGATGACCCTCAATTTGATCCAAATCTGAACTTTACGTTCAATAAAGCTCAGAAGCGGGAAGTGCGGGCGGCTTTATCCAACACTTTTGGATTTGGCGGCCACAATGCTTCAGTCATTTTCCGTAAGTTTTCTGCTTAGTGTATGAGATTTATTCCCGGCATAGTCGCTGCTGCACTTTCGCCCGATAAAAAACTTTACCAATCACTAAAAAATATCTTAGGATTCTATCCCAAGAATATATCGCTTTACAAATTAGCTTTTACCCACCGATCCGTAGCTGTCGAGTTGAAGGAAGGCGTAAAAATGAGCAACGAACGACTCGAATATTTGGGCGATGCCATTTTAGGAGCTATTGTAGCAGAGTTCCTTTTCAAAAAATATCCCTTTAAAGATGAAGGCTTTCTAACCGAAATGCGTAGCCGCTTAGTTAGCCGCGAGAATTTGGGAAGGTTAGCTGTAAAAATGGGATTAGACAATTTAATTGTCAGTAATTCGGGTAATGTTCGACAAAAATCTATGAATGGCGATGCTTTGGAAGCCCTAATAGGAGCGATTTATTTAGACCAGGATTATCATAATACCCGCACATTTGTTCTTCGACAAATAATTGGAAACCACCTTAACATTGATGAAATTGAAGCATCTGACACCAATTATAAAAGCCGTTTGCTCGAATATTCACAAAAGCAAAGATTGGAACTTAACTACGAAATAGTAGAGGAGGTGATTCAACGCAAAATGAAACACTATATAATAGAAGTTGTCCTCAATGGAGAACGTCTTGGCCGGGGAATGGATGTTTCGAAGAAAAAAGCGGAACAAATTGCCGCCCAAAAATCAATTGAACTGTTGGAAAAACAAGGAATCGAGATTGTGGGAAATACGGTGTAAGAATCCATGAATAAATTTGTATTGAGTTTTGCAATCAATTTTCTACCAAGTGATTAATTATCTAATTTTGCGGTATGACAGCGAAGCACAAAGCTCTTATAAAAGCCGAACACTATAATGAGGCGTTGCGTTATATGGACAATGCCAAAAAAACTCTAAAAAAGGCCGGAAAAATAGACGGAATATTTCAGGATAAGAAATATGTGAAAACCGCTTGCGGTATTGCTTATAATGCTTTACTGCTTGCATTAGATGGTTATTTAGGCTTGCGTGGAGTAGAAATACCAAAAGGTCGTCACAAAAGCATTGAGTTTTACAAAACCAACATTTCGGCCGCCGACCGAAAAGTTACAGGATACCTTCACGATGCTTATGAAATACTGCATTTGAGCGGCTATTATGACGGACTGCAAACTGAAAAAACAATTAAATTAGGCTTTGAACTAGCCAATGGTATTATCGAAACCATTAAACCTACAGCCGCTGATTTAAAAAATCTTAACTAAGATTTTTTAAATCAATTTTTTAACTCTGAGCCAATAATTAAATAGCCTTACAAAATCTTTAATAATTGGCTTAAATTCTCTATGTCGTGTGTGATTTTGTATTTATGATTTATTTTTTCTGGATTGAAGAAAACCTGATCCATTCCAAATTTTTTCGCACCCAAAACGTCGAGTTCCAAACTATCTCCAATCATAATTGAATCAGTTCGCTTGGCTCCGGTTAAGTGCATTGCAAAAGCAAATATTCTGGAATCCGGTTTTTTGAAATTAGCATTTTCGCTGGTAATTATAGCCGAAAAATAGGGCTTCAATCCGCTCGTTTCCATTTTTAAATGCTGAACTTCGTCAAAACCATTGGTGATAATGTGAAGTTGATATTTCGGTTTCAGATAGTCTAAAACGGTAAGAGTATTGGCTATAAGAGCAGTTCTCTTAGGTGCAGAATTAATATAAGCATCACCCATTTTTTCTGCAAGACTTATGTCATCAATTCCCCAAAAAATGAGTGCTTCCACAAATCGCTGATACCGCAAACTTTCCTTTTCAATTATTCCTCTTCGGTACTCATCCCACAGACGGTCATTTATTTTTCTGTAGTTTTGAAAGAACAAATCAAAATCGGAAACCCCAAGTTGTGTAAGTTTTAGATCCGTGTAAATTTCATATAGAGCAAATCGACTATTGGTTTCCAAGTCCCAAAGGGTGCGGTCGAGATCGAAAAAAACGTGTTTATAGTTGTTCAAAAGAGGGGTTTGAAAAGAGTTGCAAAAATGTTTAATATTTTTTGAATGATGTAAATAAATAAACTTTACTTTTGCCTCCCTGAAATAAAAAAGAATTAAAATGAAAGAAGGAATTCACCCAGAAAACTATCGTTTTGTAGTTTTCAAAGATATGTCCACCGAAGATGCATTTTTGAGCCGCTCTTGTGCCGAAACCCGCGAAACTATTAAGTGGGAAGACGGAAAC
>CANJNG010000048.1 GCA_947475205.1 Bacteroidota bacterium | reverse complement strand
CAGAGCCTGCTTCCGTTTTGCTTGATGATGTAAAGATGAGATAGTTGTTTTCAATCAAATTGAAATGTGCTAAAATAAACACCTCCACTTTTGTCCACTTGAACGAAATTACCCAAAATGACCTCCACTTTTGTCCATTACGCCGAATTTTCATTTTTCTTTGTACCGAAATGATAATCGGAACGGGAATCGATACCATTGAAGTGGAACGGGCAAAAGCCTTGGTGGATAAAAGCGATAAAACAAAAGAACGCTTTTTTCATCCCACCGAAATTGCGTATTGCAACAGTCAAAAGAATTATGCTGAAAGTTATGCTGCACGTTTTACGGCAAAAGAAGCCTTGTTTAAAGCCTTGGGAACAGGGTGGCGTGGAGGAATGAGTTTTGCTGAAATTGAAATACGTAATGATGAGCTAGGCAAACCCGAAATGTTTCTTCATGGCGAAACCTTAGCCAAAGCCACTGAATTGGGGGTGGAAAAAATTCATGTTTCTTTAAGTCATTTAAAGAGTATAGCTATGGCTGTTGTGATTTTGGAAGGAAATGTTCAATTGTCAGTTAAGTCCATATAATTCCAACATTTTTCCCTGAAATCATTTTCAGGTGAAATGATGAATACATTTGTATCTCTATTTTAAAACAAGCATAATACCGCAGCAAGAGCCGGTACACATACCTTTATGAAAGTGATTTTAGTAACCGGCTCCAATGGATTATTGGGTCAGAAAATAGTTTACAAACTAAGAAATAATCAAAAAGTAACGCTAATAGCTACAGCCCGTGGCGAAAACAGACTAATTGAGCAATCGGGCTACGAGTATAAATCCCTCGACATTACCAAGAAGGCAGCAGTTGCCGAAATAGTAGCAAAATACAAGCCTGACAGCATTATTCACACTGCCGCTATGACCAATGTGGATGATTGTGAATCAAACCAAACAGGGGCGTGGCAAGGAAATGTTGTGGCTGTAGAAAATTTGATTGCGGCAATTAAAGACCACAGCCCCGAAACCCAACTCGTTCACCTAAGTACTGATTTTATATTTGATGGGAAGAATGGGCCATATCGCGAAGAAGATGAACCCAACCCGCTTAGCTATTATGGAATGACTAAGTATGAGGCCGAAAAGCGACTTTATGATAGCGGGATTCATTGGGCTATTCTTCGTACCATAATTGTTTATGGGATTGTTGACAACATGAGCCGAAGCAATATTGTATTGTGGGCAAAAAACGCTCTTGAGAAAGGCCAACCGATTAATGTGGTGAATGACCAATTTCGTTCACCCACATTGGCCGAAGATTTGGCCGATGGCTGCATAAGTGCTGCTTTAAAAAATGTTCAGGGAATTTATAATGTTTCGGGGAAAGACCTTATGAGCATTGTGCAATTGGTAGAGCGGGTAGCAGATTATTTCGGATTAGATAAAACGCTTATTAATCCCATCAGCTCCGAATCCTTAAACCAACCGGCTAAACGCCCTCCCTATACTGGATTTGTTTTGGATAAAGCTTATCGTGAATTGGATTACCGTCCACACAGTTTTGAAGAAGGTATTGCCATTGTGTATGAACAAGTGGTGGCGAATGATTTGAAAAAGGGAAGCTAAACTGGAATTAGAGTCCCTTCAGAGATAATCCAAGACTTATAGCTCCCGAAAGCATCATTAATCCATCCAACAAAAAGTAGTAGTACAAGTCGTCGGGCTTTCGGGTATGAAATGGTGTAAGAAGGATAAATACTATTCCTGAAAGGTTCAACACTAAGGATGGTGTGGAAATAAAATTCTTACGAAAAAGCATAAAGCCCGAAAAGAAGAAAATTGCCATACAAACTCCGAGTAAAACGCCCGTTTGCCTGGAAGTGAGTTGGTAAATTATGTTACGGATTCCCTGACCGAGGTCGGTTTCGCGGTCTTTTCGGTCGAATAAAACACATATAGGTAAGATGAGAAAGAAACGGTTGATTCCAAACCATATTTCCTTATTATCAAAGGAAGTTTCCATTGCCAATAAAGGAAGAAACACCGTAACAAATACCCAAACAGAGGTGAGATAAAGTGTTTTGCCTACTGCGAATGTTCTTAGCCAAATAAAAGGACGGGCTTCAATTTTTGGGGCAGAGTAAATAAAGGTAGCTAAACCGCCCATAATTACCCACAACCTTACATTACCTAACTGAAAGAATAAATAGACGCAAGGAGTAGAGCTTAAGAGTAGGAAAAATGTAAGTACCCCATTATTTGCGTTTGTCCATTTAAGGCGGTTATTAGTTCCGGAATAGTCCGCTGATAAATACCAATGAAACGAATAGCTGCAAAGCGTCGCAAAGAATACAAACAGTAGTAATATGTAGCTGGAGGAATGATGAAAAATGGCAAAGGTGTAATTCACCATTACCACAGCCACAAGGGCTATAAAAAAATTACTGTAAACAAAAAACTCAAATATTTTTTTGAGAAGAGCGACCAAAAACTATTTTATGCTTTTGGTATCAACAACTTTTCCGCCTCTGATGGTATTTGTCTTTATAAGCTTTCCGCCACCATCGTAAATATTTTGTTTTCCTTCAATAAGCACTTTGTTTTTGAAAATCCCATCCTTATCCACCTTGCTTTTGTCGCCTTTGAAATAGGTGGTGAATTGTCCATCGGGGATAGAACCTAATTCTTTGTTTATTTCTTTTTCCACTTTAGCATTGGGGTCTGGCTGAATATATCCAGTTGGAGCTTTTGGCCTTTCAACAGCATTGCCTAAATCGAAGTTTTTAGTATTGCCAGGGTCTAATTTACCATCGTTGAAATATTTTTCAGCTTTAAGCGATCCATTTTCATAATATTCTTTTAGCACTCCGGTTTCTTTGCCTTCTCTCCAATCGCCTTCATACATTGGGTTTCCGTTCGGGAAATAGTATTTCTGGGGGCCTTCGCGTTTGCCTTCGGTGTTAAATTCCCAATCATAATAAAGCACACCGTTTTCGTGGTAATATTTGTAATTGCCAACCCATTTGCGGTCTTTCCAGTTTCCTTCTTCCTGAATGCGGCCACTTTCGTAATAAAATTTGGCCGAACCGCTTGGAGCGTTGTTTGCAAAGGCTAATTCGCTTTTCAGTCTGCCATTAGGGTAATATCGTTTCCAAATACCAACCTTCTTTCCGCTGAGATAATTACCATCTTCCACCACTTGATTCTCGGCAAAACCTGCAAAAGCCCCTCCTTTATTGAAAACAATCCATCGCCCTTGCTTTTGATCTTGGGCATCTTTCATATTCACTGTATCGCCTTTATACATTTCAAAACCTTGAGCAAAGCCTTGAAATGAAAGGAGGGCAATAAAGATAATTAATACCGTGTGTTTTTTCATCAACTAAATGAATCAGTCTTTTAGTAAGAATGGCAAAGGTTAAAAAAAAATCGAAACAACAAACGTTTTGTTTTGTGTCAAAGCCAATTTGAAACGAACGTGTAGCTATAATGTTCGCTTTCCCTCGATAATTATATTCCCTAGGCTTTCAATGCCGGCCATTTTCCTTTTAATAACTGATTAACTGTTTCTGCGGGAATGACATCAAAGATGCCGCTGCTTTGGGAATGAGCCATTGAATATTCTCCAATTCGGATGCGTTTAATATGCGTAACCTGATGGTTAAGTTTGTAAAACATTCGGCGTATTTGGCGATTTAATCCCTGAGTAAGAACGATGCTAAATGATTTTTCGCCCGTTCGGTTTACCTTGCACGGAAGGGTAAGTTTGCCTATAATTTCTATTCCTGCCGATAATTTCAAGAGTTCTTCGTTTGAAATCGGGTTTGCCGTTCTCACCTCATATTCCTTTTCACATAAAAACTCTGTCCGGAGGATTCGTTCCGAAAAATAGCCATCGGTGGTTAGAAACAGCAAACCTTCCGATTCTTTATCTAAACGGCCAACCGGGAAAGCTGCTTTGTATGCTTCGGGCAGAAAATTATAGAGGTTATCAGTAATGTCGGGATTGAGTGTGCATTCAATACCACGAGGTTTGTAAAGAGCTAAGTACAGAAATTCGGGTGTGCGATAAATGCATTCGCTGCTACAGAGAATGGTGTCGTTTCGGTAAACTGTTTGATTTACTGATGCCGGGTTTTCATTTATAAATACCTGCTTGGTTTCAATTAGCCGAATAGCTTCCTTTTTTGAAACGTTGAGTGTGCGGGTTATAAACGACTGAACAGAGAGTAACATACTAGCTAATTCCCGGCCTTCACCCACAATTTACCTGTCGCTCTTTCTCCATTCTGCATTTCTAGTTTATATAGATAAAGTCCGCTTGGCCATCTGTCCACAGCAATTCCATCTGCTATTGCATTACCCGAATAGAGCGTTCTTCCGGTTATATCAGTAATGGATATATGGGTGGGCTGTCCTGAAAAGTAAACCTTTTCTATAGCCGGGTTGGGAAATAATTTCACCACTGCCAATTCCTGTTCGCTAACCGAAGTGCTTGCAGGCTCTACTTCGAGCGGGGTTAGAGGTGTGCCGTCGCTCCAGCTTCCCATATTCTTTTGCTGTGGAGTGTCGCCAAAGGCATATTCGCAATCCTGATTGTAAAAGGTGCAGGAAAGCAGGGCATCAAACAATTTCCAAAAACAAAAATAATCGGCAGCATCGGTTTCTAAAGTGAACAAACTTCCGATAATCAAGGCATTGGTAACGCCCGAATCAAAGGCATCTAATTTACTCATCGGGTCGCTGTGGTCGGCAGCAATGGCAGGCGAACCATGATTATCGGGCTTTAACTTAATATAGTTTTTGTGCGAAGTGTTTACATTTATGGTGCTATCCATCAAAAATCGCCCGAAAGTATTTCCCACAATAGCATCATTTTGTCCCACCACAATCTGCATTTTCATATCGGCAGGCATAATGTTGTAATTGGGAATTCGAACGGTATTTGCCGCATCATTATAGGCTTCAGCCACAAACAAACATTTTGGGGCAGGAAAACCAAAATCGTCGTTGATGATTCCCATATTGGCTGTCATTAACCCGCCATAAGAATGTCCGGCAATGGCAAAATGGTTTAGGCGTGGAATAACGTGATTGGGATGTGTAAGTGTATCAAAAGCGGCTTTAATGGCCAAGCCAGCAAAGGAGCTAAAGGCTGTGTCGCTTTCGCCAATATCGCCCATTTGGTAGCGGGGAAAAATTACAATATTCCCCTTTCGCACTAGGTGATTTATCCAGCCACCATATACCTGAGGATTTACATCGGCCAGGCCATGAATAAAAGCAATTACATCAGCCGAATCGGGTTTAGGGTCGACAGGTTCAAATATCCAGAATTGCTCTTCGGCAGAGCCATACTCATTCATTTGGGTTAAAGCATGAGTATAATCGCTTCCGCCCGGGCCGCTCGTTGGTTGTGCGGGTTGCGATTGGGCTGAAACCACTGTGGCAACAAGCCAAAATGAAAAGAAGGGAATTGCTGTTTTCATTGGCGAAAGGTAGAAAAGTTTTTTACATTTGCCCACCTTATGCATATAATCCGAAGTGCAGATTTGGAGATACTCTTACCCCAAAATTCTCCAGCAACTTCCTAAACAATCAATGATAAAGCACCTTAATTCACTCTTTTTCGTAGTATTTGCCCTTGAAATAGTAGCTGAAGTTCTGCGGGCAGAATGGCTCATATTTATAGTAAAACCTGCCGTTACCTCCCTGCTTATTTACCTGTATAAAAAGGAAGCACAGGCATTTAAAAGCCCATTTGCCAATGCTGTTTATTATGGCTTGTTGTTCAGTTTGGGTGGTGATATATTGCTGATGTTCCCCCGATTTAATCCCAACTTTTTCCTCTTGGGGCTGGGTTCATTTCTCATCGCCCACATTTGCTATATTGTTGCTTTTGTCGGGAATATAAGGGCAACCAAGGTTTCCAACAGTTTCACCCTGAAAGCAATGGCCTTTAATCCGTTTTTGTTGCTCACCCTTTCTATGTTTGGAATAATCAAAAACCATTTGGGCGAGATGCAAATTCCGGTAATAGCCTATATGATTGCCATCACCACTATGGGCATTTCGGCTACTTTACGTATAAATCACACCTCCTCAAAAAGCTGGAAATTAATATTTGCCGGGGCTTTTTTGTTCACCATTTCCGATTCTTTGATTGCCCTCAACAAATTTGTGGTTGCCTTTCCAAAGGCACCGGTAGCGATAATGATTACCTATTACCTAGCTCAATATTTAATTGTTACGGGGGCTTTGGAGCACCTAAGACAGGAGAAGAAAAGCGTAAATCTTTAGCTTATCTCGCAAATCATACAGCGTGCACTGCCGCCGCCGTAATATTCAATGGTAGGAATATGAAGCGTTACAATTTTTGAGAACCTCCCAATATCGGCCAATTGCTGCTGACCAAATCCCTGATAGGCAGTGGACGACATTATCAAATAGCTTTCGCCTTTAGGTCCAAATAATTCTAGGCAGTTTCCACAAAAATTCTTCATTTGCCGCTGATTAATTTCAATGATAGATTTTCCGGTTCCCGCCAGTTTATACAATAGCTTTTCCTGCTGGCGTTCATCGGTGATGGCTTCGCTGCAAACAATTGCATATTCCTGGGTGATAGTAAGAATAACATTGGTGTGATAAATTTCTTTGCCTTCACTATCTCTTGCTTCAAAAATAAACGGATCAATCTTCATGTCGGCACAAAGGTTCACCACCAATTCTTCCTCCGTGCGGGGGGACAGGCAGGCATAAGCAATATCATATTCTCTATCGAAAACCAAACTGCCCGTGCCTTCGAGGTATTTTCGCTTTTGCTCAAACTTGCTATAGTCGAGCAGTCGCTTCATCTCAAATAGCTTATTGTCTAAAATGTTTTCCAAAATATCCCACCGGCGTTCGGCTCGGCGGTTAGTGGCCATCATGGGGTAAAACACTACTGTTCCGTCTTCGTGAAACGAAAGCCAGTTATTGGGGAAAACTGCATCGGGTTTTTCAGGTTCTGGACTGTCCTCGGCAACTTTAATGTCAAGTTTCAGACTTTTAAGTACCGATACCACTTCATCAAACTCCTTTCTGGCCACAGCTGTCACAGCCTCTTTATCCATATCCGTCATGGAATGCTGAAATCGGTTGCTTGAGGCTGTTTCAGCATTGAAGCCAAATGAAGCAGGACGAACCAATAAAATAGAAGACGGATTGGAGGGCAAAGTGTTTTTAGGGATGCAAAAATGCATAGAAACTCTTTGGCTTTTATCCGCAAATCAATTATTATACCTTTTGAATTCGTTATGTTGTGGATTTGTGAACAATCAGTGATAGAACTTAGTCAAGTCAGGCAGTATAAATTATTAGAAATGGAACCAAAATCTTGTTATTTTGCATCCTAATTTATGCCCTTTCGGCAAATTCCACATTCTATTTCTATGGCCAACCGCCTCGCCCTCGAAACTAGCCCCTACCTTTTACAGCATGCCAACAACCCCGTAAATTGGTATCCTTGGGGCGACGAAGCCTTAGCACGGGCAAAGGACGAGAACAAGCTTTTGCTCATAAGCATAGGCTATTCCAGTTGCCACTGGTGCCACGTTATGGAACACGAAAGTTTCGAAAACGAGGAAGTGGCCGCTGCCATGAATGCCGATTTTGTGTGCATAAAGATAGACCGCGAAGAACGCCCCGACATTGATGCCGTGTATATGGAAGCAGTGCAAATGATTGCCGGGCGGGGCGGATGGCCACTTAACTGCTTCACACTTCCGGATGGCAGACCCATTTATGGCGGCACCTATTTTCCTAAAACCAACTGGTTGGAATTGTTAAAGGAATTGGCCGATGTGTGGAAATTTGAAAAAGAAAAAGCCATTGACTATGCCGAAAAATTAACGCAGGGATTGGAACAAAAATCCATTCTTGACCTGCCATCCGATTTGCCCGATTTAAACGCCATACTCAAAAGCAGCATTGCAACCTGGAAATTAAGACTCGACAACGTGGAGGGCGGCCCTGCCAAAGCCCCCAAGTTTCCCCTACCCGGCGACTATGTATTTTTATTGCGACAGGCCATCGCCACTCAGGACGACAACCTGCTCCAGCACGTTTATCTCACCCTCAAAAAAATGGCTTATGGAGGAATATATGACCAGACAGGAGGCGGCTTTGCCCGCTACAGCACCGATGGGCTTTGGAAAGTGCCCCATTTTGAGAAAATGCTTTATGATAATGCCCAACTCATTTCGCTCTATTCCGAAGCCTATATCCAAAGCCGAAATCCGCTTTATAAAGAAGTAGTAGATGAAACCATCGGCTGGCTGAAACGTGAAATGCTCACCCCTGAAGGCTCGTTTTATTCTGCTTTAGATGCCGATAGCGATGGAGTGGAAGGTAAGTTTTATGTGTGGGAAAAGGCTGAACTTCAGGCATTGCTTGGCAATGATTATGATGTGATGGCCGATTATATCAACATAAATGAATATGGCTTTTGGGAAGAAAATTACATTTTGCTTAGGATGGAAGACGATGAAACCATAGCCCAAAAGCACAACCTGACCTTAGCTGAACTGAAAACAAAAGTTGCTCACACCAAAACACTATTATTAAAGGAAAGAGAAAAACGCAACCGACCCGGCCTCGATGATAAGCAGCTCCTATCGTGGAATGCTCTCACCTGCATGGGGCTATGCAAAGCCTACGAAGCCACCCTAAATCCCGAATACAAGGCATTAGCCATCCGAAATATGGAATTCATTTTGCAAAAAATGCAAGCTTCCGATGGCACACTTCACCGTACCTATAAAAACGGAAAGGCAAGTATTTCAGCCTTTTTAGATGATTATGCCTTTGCCGTTTCAGCACTTCTCCAGGTATATCAAATTACTTTTGATGAAGGCTATGTTATCAAAGCATTGAATGTATTGAAAACCATCAACGAGCGATTCACCAATCCCGACGGCCCGCTATATTTCTACGTTTCCGCCACCGACAAGCAACTCATCGTTCGCCGCACCGAATATATGGACAACGTTACCCCAGCCGCAAATTCCGAACTGGCAAAGGCCCTCTTTCTGCTAAGCCGTCTCACCGGAAACATGGAGTTTGAAACCCGTTCCAAAAAAATGCTCACAGCCATTGCTCCGGCCATTATCAACTACGCCAGTGCATTTTCAAACTGGTGTCAATTGGCTCAATGGTTAAATTATGGATTTTCAGAAACCGTTATAACAGGCCAGAATTCAGCAAAATGCTGGGCGGAATTATCGGCAAAATACGAACCCTTTACTTTAAAAGTCACAGCTTCAAAATCAAGCAGTTTAGCCATATTTGAAGGGAAGAAGCATTCGGACGATACCCTAATTTATGTCTGCCAGAATCAAAGTTGCGGGTTGCCGGTGAAGTATTAGTGGTCTGAACAAAGGCTAAACGCCTTAAAAAAATCCCAAACCACCACCCCAACACTCACCGAAATATTCAACGAATGCTTAGAACCAATTTGTGGAATTTCGATAACCCTATCGCAAAAGCTCACCACTTCCTGCTCAACTCCATCCACTTCATTTCCGAACACTACTGCCCATTTTGAGGCTTCCGTCCAGTTTAAAGTATGAAGTAATGTGCTATTCTCGGCTTGTTCGGCAGCCGCCAGTTTATAGCCCGATTGCCTTAGTTCTGCTAAAGCCTCAAGGGTAGTATCAAAGTGTTTCCAGTTAACTGTTTCGGTAGCACCCAAAGCAGTTTTGTGGATTTCGCGATGAGGGGGAGTAGCCGTAAAGCCACACAAATAAACAGCCTCTAATCGAAAAGCATCAGCAGTGCGAAACACCGAGCCAATATTATTCAGGCTACGGATATTGTCAAGCACCAATATTAAAGGAGTTTTCTCAGCCTCTTTAAACTCATCGGCCGACAGCCTGCCTAATTCCTCATTCAGCAACTTTCTCACCTAGGAATACTTTAAGGTTTTAATCAAAAGGATAGTGCCGACGATAAGCAGCAATCCTCCCGAAACAATCCTAAACCATTTGTAACTTTTGGGATTGATAATTTCTCTTGATTTCTTGGCAAAATAGGCTTTTACCAAATCAATCGAAAATGCTGTGAAAATGCAACTTCCAAAATAGGCCAGTATGTCAAACGTTTGGCCGTTATATGTTTTCATGGCAATACTAACGGTGGTAAACCAAAAAATGATAACCGAAGGATTGGAAGAGTTAAGTAAAAACCCTTTTACGATTAACCCAAAAGCATTGGAAGCAGTCATAGGTTCGGGTTCTTTCTCCAATGGATTTTTCTTGGAAGTGAGCACGGATATGCCATATGCCAAAATTAAAATTCCGCCGAAGACTCCCATCCAATACTGAAAAGTGGGGTCGAGCATGAAGCGACCTAAGCCCAACCAAGCCACAACAATATATCCTATATCACTAGCACAGATACCTATTTCTAACACTAAAGCCGCCCTGAAACCATATCGGATACTTGTGTTTATAAGCAACAAAAATACAGGCCCTACCAAAATGCTGATAAGTAAACCCAATAAAATTCCATATATTATTGCCATTCGGAGCAAAGGTGCTAAAATAATTGGGAGTGCAGCAGATTATCGAACTTAAGCGGGTCTTTAATCGCTAAAAATCCAGCAGAAAAAATTTTAAATTTATTTAACGCTTATTTAAAATGTGCCTAATATTGACCTCCAATTAAAATATTTTTTCAATGAAAAAACCTCTACTTATTCAACGTTTTCTTTTAGCATTTGCAGCCATCGGCATAATCTCATCATCATCGGTTTTCGCTCAGTGCAGTGGCCGATATTTTGAGCCAGTTTTCCCAAGTTTTATTTCCTTCCTGCCGGTTTCCAATGTTGGAGCCACAGTTTATGGCAGTGCACCCGATTATCAGGGTGTGGAAACCACCTTGGATATGTATGTTTTCGAACCCGAAAACGATACAGCCACCAAACGACCACTTATCGTTTTTGCTTTTGGGGGTAGCTTCACTGCCGGAGCCAAAGAAAGCCCAGACGTTATTCGTTTGTGCGATTATTTTACACAAATGGGTTATGTAACTGCTTCTATTAAATATAGAATCGGAGCAAATCCAATTGATTCTGTAAACATGCTAAGTGCTGTGGTGCGTGGTGTGCATGATTCAAAAGCTGCCCTTCGTTATTTTTATAAAGATGCCGCAACTACAAATACTTACCGAATTGACACCAATAACATTTTCATGGGTGGTGTTTCAGCCGGTGGTTTAATTGGAGTTCATATGGGATATATGAACGACACAATAGGAGTTCCAAACTGGATTAAAGATATTATCACAAACCTAACTCCATCTGGCAACCTGGAAGGCGAAAGCGGAAATCCCGGATATTCTTCTAAAATTAAAGGTATAATTAACTTGAGTGCATGCATTGGCGACACAGCCTGGATTGGTCCAAACGACCCACCTATGGTAAGTTTGCATGGCGATGATGATGGAACTGTTCCTTATTGCACCGACATAATAAATGTTTCAGGCTCCGACATCATTACAGTTGACGGAAGTGCAACTATGAAGCTACGCACAGACCATATTGGCCTGAAAAATAACTTTTACACTTGGGTAGGTGCAGGCCACGTTCCCTTCACCGACCCTCAAGGGCTAATTAGCGGAGTAAACCCTTACATGGATACTACAGTGCGTTTTGTTCGGAACTTTCTTTTTGAAATACTTACCGGCAACGTGTGCGATGAAGGCTTCAAAAAAGAAGTTCCTTGGGGTACGTTTTGCAGCAACGTTATTAAACCAGAAGCAGTTGCTGAGGTTGGTGAAAGCAATGTTTGGAATATTTTCCCAAACCCATCTTCTTCAACCATTACAATTGAACATAGTGATTTAGTGAAAGGGCCTTGGAATGTGGAACTTTACAACACTATGGGGCAAGTGGTGGCTTCGCACAAAAACATTGGCGACCAACGCATTTCTATCAGCAAAAATGAAACAGGCACAGGCTTGTATTTTGTGAAAATATTCGGAGCTGCCGGAGAATTAATTTCGGGTAGTCGGGTGATTTTTGAATAGTCAATCTTCATTTTAAATTATGATTTCCAACACGGGAAAAACGAAGGTATTTTATTCTTTTCTACTGATAGCCGCTGCCCATTTCACTGTATTGGGTGGCGGTTTTCAGGTTAGCTTGCAGGGAGCAAAGCAAAACATGATGAGCGATGCAGGTTCAGCTTTGTCGCTCGATGCTTCATCGGTGTATTTCAATCCCGGTGGCTTAGCTTTTTTGGAGAAAAGAGCCTATTTTAACGTGGGCGTGAATTTGGTTTTCCCCACTGTGGGCTATCAAGTGAATGCCCCAGGCAGCTATTCGGCCACCAACACAAACAAATTCTCGAACCCCATTTTGTTTTACGCTTCCTATAAACTGAAGCCCGATTCGAAATGGACAATAGCATTCGGGGTAAACAATCCATTTGGCAGCAGTTTGGTCTATGATGATAATTGGATAGGGCAAATGGCCATTCGTGAAATTTCGCTCAAAACCTTTTGCTTCCAACCCACCATTAGCTATAAAATAAGTGAAAAGTTGGGGGTTGGAATTTCTTACAATCATTATGCAGGCGATTTAGTTTTGCGAAAAGCCCTACCCATCACCGATGCCACTACCGGAAAATTTGGCGAAGCTAAACTTAGCGGGAACGCTTCTGGAATAGGATTCAATTTGGGAATAATATACAAACCAATTAAGCAATTAAGCATCGGTTTAGATTACCGTTCGCAATCTACATTGCGACTTCGCCATGGCACTGCCGAGTTTACGGTACCCTCTGCTCTTGCCGATTCCTTTCCAAAAACACAGTTTACTTCGCAGCTTAAATTACCGCAAATTGTAACGCTTGGTTTTGCTTATACCATTGCAGAGAAACTTACCATTGTGGCTGATGTAAACTTTACGGGGTGGAAATGCTACGATACGCTTCGTTTTGATTATGCATTCAATTCCAAATCATTGGAAGACACCAAAATCACCAAAAACTATAAAAATGCCTTCTCATACAGGTTGGGTGTTCAATATAAAATTGCAAATTTCATCACTGCCCGGGTAGGTGGTTTTTATGATTTGACACCCGTTCAGGATGGATTCCTGTCTCCCGATGGCCCCGATGCAAACCGCATAGGAGGCTCCGCCGGAATTAGCCTGTATCCTGGAAAGCATTTTAATATCGATCTATCCTATATGTATCTTGAAACCGCAAAAAGAACAGGCGGATCCGCCGAATCGGGTTTCTATGGAACATATAAAGTAAAAGCTGCTATTCCTACATTGGGCTTGCAGTACACCTTCTAATCAATCACGATTATGAAAATGAAATTCACATTTTTTTCTATTGTTCTGATTGCATTTGCCTTTGGTTCCTGCAAAACAAAATTCGACGACAGGATGCAAACCGCCGGCGATGCAGATTTCACTTCTTATGTTGCTATTGGAGCATCATATTCTGCCGGCTTTGCAGATGGAGCATTAAGTAAAGAAGGCCAAGCAGCTTCTTTTCCCGTTTTGCTTGCTAATAAGTTTCAGGAATTGGGTGGCGGAGTATTTCACGTTCCCTACCTAACCGGAAACAAAGGCGTTTACCCCGACCCACTGGCCAGCAATGTGCACAATACCCTTTCACGCTTGGCTTTAAAAACAATTATGAATTGTAAAGGTGAGCAAATGCTTTTGCCCCAACGCATAGCCGAAACAGGCGACAATGATGAAATAGATTTCAGCGATATTACAAATAGAATTTATACCCCAGGAGCCATTTACCATCATCATGGAATTCCGGCAATGAAATCATTCCATGCCGCACAATCATTTTATGCCTACGATGCCTTTTTTGAAAACGACCAATTCAATCCCTTCTTTTGGAGATATGCTTCAAACACGTTTGGTTCGCTTATGTTTGATGTGATTGCAGCAAAACCAACATTCTTCACCTTAGAGTTGGGCATGAGCGATGTGCTGAACTATGCCATAGACGGAGGGATAGGAAAAGAAAAAGGATACTATGAGGTATTATTAAAAGAGGATTTAACAGGAAAACAGAAGTTTACTGAAGGAATAACTAAAGTACTTGATTCGCTCACAAAGGTTGGAGCAAAGGGTGTGATTACGAATATTCCAGATGTGTTGACTTTTCCGTATTTCCGCAAAATTGAATATAATGCTTTGGATATTGATGCATCAAAAGCACAAGCATTAACTACCCAGTACGCTGGCCTAGGCTTAACTTTTACAGCTGGAAAAAATGCTTTTGTGATTAAAGATAAAGGGGTAATTCGTCAATTGAAACCAACGGAGTTCATCACACTGAAAACTCCTGTAGATTCGCTTAAATGTGCCGACTGGGGAGCTTCTAAGCCTATTGAGGATATTTATATTCTGACCGAAGAGGAGATTGCATTGGTGAATTCCCACACCGACCTATACAATACTATTTTAAATGATGCTGCTAGTACCCGAGGCATTCCAATGATGGATTTGAAGAGTTTCTTTATTAAACTGAACGCTGGCATCACCCAAAGCGGTATTGATCTGAGCAGCGAATTTGTAAGCGGAGGTTTCTTTAGTTTAGATGGTTTGCATCCCAACCCTAGAGGTCAAGCGATGTTGGCCAACGAATATATCTCTGTGATAAACGAGAACTTCAAGGCAAGTATAGCACCCTACAATATCGGTATGTTTCAGGGTGCAATTTTTCCATAGCTTTATTGGGGAATATCATTCTGCCTAAATGCTGATTTTGTCTTAAATAGGATACATTTAATACTCAATTTAAATGAAAATCCTCCATACTGCCGATTGGCATCTTGGGCAACTTTTTCACGAGTACGACCGCACCTTTGAACATTCTCGGTTTTTGCGATGGCTAATTAATACCGCCCATACCCTTGAAATTGATGCAATGCTTATCAGTGGTGACGTGTTTGATGTGTCCAATCCTTCGGCGGTTTCCACAAGTTTATACTACAATTTTCTTCGGGAAATTACCCATGCCTTACCTAAGCTGCAAATTGTAATCACTGCCGGAAATCATGATTCAGCTACCCGATTAGAATCTCCTCGGGCTTTGCTCGAAGCTTTCAATGTTACAGTATTAGGCTTGATTCCCCGAAAGGAGGACAATACCGTTGATTATGAGAAATTGATTATTCCCCTGCGGAACAAAAGCGGAGTGAGAAAAGCCTGGTGTATGGCTATTCCATTTCTGCGGATGGGCGATTACCCAACAATAGAAAATGCCACACAGCCATACAGTGAAGGAGTATGTCAGTTTTATTCCGAATCCTATAAATTTGCTTTATCTAAACAGGAAAATGGAGAAGCCATTATTACAATGGGTCATCTACATTGTCTTAATGCGGAAACTTCGGCCAACGATAAAAGCGAACGGGCAATAATGGGCGGAATAGAGTTTGTGTCTTCATCGGCTTTTCATCCAGATATTGCTTACATCGCTTTAGGGCATATTCATAAGGCACAAAGGGTTGGTGGCAGAGAAAATGTTCGCTACTCAGGAAGCCCAATTCCAATGTCGTTTTCTGAATTGAATTACAAACACCAAGTGGTGGTTTTTGATATTGAAAATGGAATAGCTGATAATATTCAAGCCATAGAAATCCCGGTTACTGTAGAATTGCTTCGGATTCCTGCAAAACCAAAATCATTCAGCGATGTGTTGATGGAACTGGATTTTTTGCCAGAAGCAAATCCCGAAAAACAATTAGCTCCATATTTGGAAGTGCGGGTTTTACTCGATGGCCCCGAACCAAGTTTGCGACACAAGATAGAAGCCGCTATCGAAAATAAGCAAGTTCGTTTAACTCGGATTGAGGTTTCGTATAACAAAGCCGATGAAGCAGAAAGCAGCAATCAAACCTTTACAGATTTACGGCAAATAAACCCCTTGGATATGCTTTCAAAAACGTATCTGAAAAAATACAACAGCGAAGTGCCTGCCGAACTGGTAAGTTTGTTTAATGAAGTGAGTGCGGAAGTGGGATAGCCTAATAGTCCCTCTAAAAACTAAAGTTCCAAGTAATAGAAGGTATTACAGGAAAGAGCGACACCTGCTTGCCTTTCACTTGAAAATCTTTCACCGGTTTTCCCTTTTCGTTTACGCCTGCTGCCTGACGGAATAAATCTCCTGTGGTATCAAAATACAAAAAATATGGATTTTGCCGACTATACACATTAAACACCGAAAAGTTCCAGGAACTCATCCACTTCTCGGTTTTTTTGTGGACATAATTCAGGGAAATGTGCATCCGGTGATAAGGAGCCATTCGGTAAGCATTGCGGGGGCCGTATTGATTCACCACATTGCCTTCGATGAAGTAACGCGAAACCGGAACAGTGAGTGCTGCACCCGTGCTGTAAACCCACACCACCGAGAATGTCCATTTCTTAGTTAGCTGCTGGGTAAGAGTAAACTGAATGTCGTGGCGGCGGTCGTAGCGGGCAAAGAAGGGCTTGCCGCCATTCAAATCATCGAATTGCCGCTGCGTCCAACTTAGGGTATATCCAATCCAGCCTGTGGTTTTTCCAATGGATTTCTTTACAAAGAATTCCGCTCCATAGGCCCAGCCCCGCCCAAAGGTGAGGAGGTTATCAATATTGTCGTTCACCGTATTGGATGGCAGCACCCCATCTTTAAACTCAATGAGGTTTCGCATATCTTTATAATATATCTCCACAGAGGTTTCCCAGGTGTTATCCTTGAAGTTGCGGAAATAGCCCAATGAATACTGAATTCCCTGCTGTGGTTTTATTTTTTCTGAACTTGGAATCCATAAATCGGTGGGAAGTGAAACCGTGGCAAGGTTAGCAATTTGGAGATATTGGTAATTCATAGTAACCCCAAGTTTGATAGCATTTTTGGTGTTGATAATATAATTCATTGCCAGCCGGGGTTCGGGTCGAACATAGAGTTTGATGTTGTCGCCACGATTATATTCCACCGTATCTACCACCTTGTCGCCCTGTTTTACAAAGCGTTCAAAAGGACCGATTTGCTGAAAACCCGACATTCGGAATCCAAGGTTTATCTTGAGTTTATCGGTAACATCAAAGTCATCGCCAATATAGGCCGCAAATTCGTTTCCATAAATGCGTTCCACTTTCCCGAAATCAAACTCCACATCGCCTGCCTGTGCCGTAGCATTGTTTGGCGTGAAACGATGATAGGTATAGTTAACGCCAAACCGAACATGATGACGAATGGTAGGTTGCCAACTGAAATCTATCTTACCATTATAATCACGAATGCCAGAATAAAGGCCAAAGTTGAAATCAGATTGCCCAAGCGTTACGTTGAAGTTATAGTCGGTGAAAACAAGGGTGGTATTCATAAACATCCGGCTATTGAAGAGGTGATTCCAACGGATGCTGCCAGTGGCATTTCCATAAGGAATCTGGGCTTTGAAGCCTAAATCTTTATTGTCTTGAAAAGTAAATTTATCACGCCCGAAATAGCCACTGAGGTAGAGGCGGTCTTTGTCGGAAAACTTGTAATTCACCTTGGCATTGAGGTCGTAGAAGAAATAGCTGCTGCCATATAGTTCATCGCCTTTCGTCAGAAAAGCCTTCATAAGTAAATCAACATACGTCCTGCGGGCAGAAACAATGAAAGAGGCTTTGTCTTTTTTGATAGGCCCCTGAATAGTGAGTCGGGAGGAAATAAGCCCGATTCCGCCGTCCACCTGAAACTTTTGGTTATTGCCTTCCTTCATGGAAATATCAAGCACGGAGGCCAATCGTCCACCATATTGTGCTGGCATTCCTCCCTTGATTAGGTTCATGCTTTTTACGGCATCGCCATTGAAAACTGAAAAGAACCCGAATAAATGTCCGGCATTATATACAACCGCTTCGTCTAGCAGAATAAGGTTTTGGTCAGGGCCTCCGCCTCTCACATAAAAACCCGAATTACCATCTGCAGAACCTTTCACACCCGGCAAAAGCTGAATGGTTTTCAAAATATCAATCTCGCCCATAAAGGACGGCAAAAGCTTCACCTGCTGAATGTCCATACGCATTTGCCCCATATCTGTAGCCGTAATGTTTTTGTCAAGCCGCTCGCTTTGCACCACCACTTCCTGAATATCTACCGTAACGGGTTGGAGGTTGATATTTACCCGCAAATTACTGTCTAAAGCCAAGTTATTGCTGAAATCTTTAAACGAAATGTAACTCGACATAAGGGTATAATTGCCTTTATCGAGGGTGAGGGAATAGAAGCCATACGTGTTTGTTGTGGCTCCTTTCATGGTTTCCTTCACATACACATTTGCCCCTATAAGTGCTTCACCGTTGCGGGAATCTTTAACATATCCGCTGATGGTGAACTTTTCTTGAGCCTCCAAACCAAGACCAATAAAGATAAAGTAAAAAAGTAAAACCGTAGGAATCAGAAACTTCAACGTGTGTTCGGGCTTAAATGGGGTGGTGCTAGATAAATGAGAAAGTAATGATAAAAATTCTACATTTGCGGCAAAATTAGCGGTTTGAAAGGGATAAACCTAAAAGCAGCAAATTTTAAGAATAAACGGGATGTAGCGTAGCCTGGTATCGCGTCAGCATGGGGTGCTGGAGGTCGTGGGTTCAAATCCCGCCATCCCGACCAAAGCCTTCGATGAAAGTCGAGGGCTTTTTTGTTTTTTAAAATTTAAACGTTGTGGGAGAGGTTAAAATGAGGGTAACTCTCCGATTTAGCGAAGTGTTGACCGTGGGGTACACCTTTACAATACCGAAAAGCCGCATAAGACCTTAGACCCTATTTGATTATTGCAGAATCAGCTTCTTTACGCCCTTTTCGGTTTCCATAAAATAAATTCCGGCTTTGAGAAAGCTTAAATCAATTTTTGTTTTCTCAAGAGAAACCGATTTTGTGGTGTAGATACTCTTTCCTGAAAGGTCTTTAATAGCTATTTTATATGCTCCATCTACAGTAATTACTCCATTTGAGGGATTTGGATAAACGGTAAATGAAGTAGTAGTTGCGATATCATTAACACCAACTTCAACTACATAATCAATGGTAATGGCTTCGGGCGAAACTCCGCAACTATAGGTAGAATCAGCAATTGTATCGTTTGTAAATTGGCTTAAACTTCCGAAGGAGAAATAGTCAGTTTGGGTAGCATACAGATTGTAATTGATGGTGTCAACTACTCCGGCAATGAAATTTCCAGGGATAGCTACGGTATCAGAAATTGTTTGCGTAGCAATATCCCAAAAGCCAAAACCGGAAACCGAACCAAAGGCATCTAATTCAAATACTCCACTCACTTTGCCATTATGCACCGACATTAGCTTGGAGGCTGTTACAGTTCCGGTAGGGTCAGTAGTGAACGTAGAAGTCGCAACATCATACTCAGTAACAGAAGCAGCAGTAGCATTTCCGGTATAAATCTTATTAGAAGTTTTGTCCAGAACTAATGAGTTAATACCTCCTGCAGCATTACCTAGTTCGATATCACGAACTTTTGTAAGTGTATTTAAAGCAACAACGCTGATATATCCAACACTATCAAAATTGTAGGTTGGTGGCAACTGGTCGTTTAAACCCTGAGTGTTCCAGGCAACATAAAGACTATCACCGACTACAAGCATTGCAGTTGTTGGATTGGCAAATCCCGTAATTTGTGTCACAGTATCCAAGGTGTTCAAATCAAACACAATAATATTGTTTGAGGTGGCTCCAAAGGAAGTGGAACGACTAACAAAAAGGTTATTTTGATGCCAAGCCATCTTTTGAATACCTCCACAAGGCACACTATCAACCCGCTGATAACTGCTCAAATCGTGCTTGTAAATAGTGTTCGAAGCATTTGAATACAAAAAGGAATTGTGAGCCAATGCTGCATTTGTAAAATCACCGGGAATTGAATCAAATAAAGAGAAGTCCTGTGGTCCCGGATATAAAATGCCATACTTCACCATGTTGCCAGGGTTACCGTAGCTTCCTCCGGCAACAGTGATTACATGGTTTACTAAATACTGTCCGCTGCTTTGAAAAACTATTCCGGCTACAGTGAGAATTGTTGTAATTGTTTTCTTCATTTTGGTTTGGTTTTAGATATTGGAGTTTAGATTTTAGAAGTTAGACAAGAGATGCGAGAATAGAGAATGAGAGAGAACGCAATGCTGCAATTACGATATTGTCGGTAGAAGATTGAATTCCATTTGCTTTTTAGTTAAAGCATTCAGATAAATACGGAAAAGCACGCCACTTCTGGCTTACAATCCCTGGCTCTTTACCCGAAAGCCGTGATTATTGTGCTAAAAAGGCAGGTCTCCTGGCTTGCCTCAGTTTTATCACCTTCCCATCCTTTTACAGACAGTGGTAGTATAGATAAAACCTTTTTCGAGGCTCACAGTTGCGGGAACAGCCCCCGATTTAAACGGGATTCCCTTTTAAGGTCGCTATAAAACGACCACCCTTTCGGCGGGACAAATGTAATGGAATATTAATTGGTCAGAAAAATTGGCGGATGTTTAATCACCCTTAAAACAAAACGGTATAGCCAAATATAGCTACCACGGCCAACACCATTGCGATAAGGTAAAAACCAATATGGCCTGTTTGCAATTGACGAAGTAAGCCACCTAAGTGAAGTGTGAAGTTTGCAGAACCTTCTACTGTGCCATCTATTAACTGCTTTTCGATGAATATTTCCGATTTGCGGCTAATCCAGTTCAGCGGTTTTACGATGGCTGCATCATACGCTTCGTCCACATAGTATTTGTTGAAAACAAGTTTCTCTAGCCACGACATTTCCTTTTCATCTCCGCTTGGAACTTCATTGTTGGCTACATAACGACTGTAGGCCAAAAAGATAGAAATTCCCGCCATTCCCACAGCTATTGCCATTAGCATTATTTCGGTTTGGTGGCCAATATGCGGATCGAAGGAACGAAGCTCGCTGGCTTCAAACACAGGGCTAAGGAAGTTCTTCAGGGCTAAGTTTCCACCAAAGATTTCAGGAACATTTAAAAACCCTCCCAATACAGATAGAACAGCCAAAACCATCAAAGGGGCAGTCATTACCAATGGCGATTCGTGCAAATGTTCCAGTTGGTGTTTCGTGCCGCGGAACCCTCCCCAAAAGGTAAGGAAGAACAAGCGGAACATATAAAAGGCCGTTAGCATAGAAGCCAAGAGTGCAAAGCCCCATAAAACCGGACTATGAGCATACAGGTGAGCTAATATTTCATCCTTAGAAAAGAATCCTGAAAAGGGAGGAATCCCGGAGATGGCAACGGTTGCTAAAAGGAAAACGATATATGTAATAGGCAGGTGTTTTCTTAACCCACCCATATTCTTGATGTCTTGCTCGCCGCTCATGGCATGAATAACACTTCCGGCTCCAAGGAACAATAAAGCTTTGAAAAAGGCATGAGTCATTAAATGGAAAACTCCGGCAGTGTAGGCCCCTGTTCCCAAAGCAATAAACATAAAGCCTAACTGACTAACGGTGCTATACGCCAACACTTTTTTGATGTCGTTTTGAAAAAGGCCGATAGTGGCAGCAAAGATGGCCGTTCCTAATCCGATAAACAAAACAAAGTTCAGCGTATCGGGTGAAAGCGTGTAAAGAATATTGCTGCGGGCAATCATATATACCCCGGCTGTAACCATGGTAGCAGCGTGGATAAGAGCCGATACAGGTGTTGGACCCGCCATCGCATCCGGCAACCAAGTGTAAAGTGGAATCTGAGCACTTTTACCCATCGCACCAATAAAAAGCAGGAAGGTAATGGCAGTGATAACCTTATCGCCTTTGGTAAATCCTTCGGCTCCCGAAAACACTTCGCTGTAATTCACCGAACCAAATGTAACCCAAATCAGGAGTACACCCAAGATGAAACCCAAATCACCGATACGGTTCATTATAAATGCTTTCTTGGCGGCGTTGTTGTAATCGGTATTTTTAAACCAAAAACCGATAAGCAGGTAGGAACATAGCCCAACGCCTTCCCAGCCGGTGAACATCACTATATAGTTATTGCCCATAACCAAGAGCAACATAAAGAAAACAAAGAGGTTGAGATAGCTCATAAACTGAGCAAAACGCTCGTCGTGGCTCATGTAACCTACCGAATACACATGAATGAGAAACCCTACACCGGTAACAACTAAAAGCATCACCAAGGAAAGCGGATCAATAAGGAAGGCGAAGGGGATGTGGAGTTTGCCGCTGCTAATCCAGTCGAAAAGCTTTACGGTGTGGGCAGTTCCATCATTTTGTAAGAAAATGCTAACAGCAATAATAAACGACCCTAACACTGTTCCCGAAGCGATGAGTCCAACAAGCGTTTTAGGTAACGATTTTGCAAACAGGGCTATAAGCAGAAAGCCTAATAGCGGTAGAACAGGAATCAGCCAGGATAAATTTGTCATTCGTTATAAAGTAATGAGTAAAGAGTAGTGGGTAGAGAGAAGTATGGGGAAATGGTTATCGCAATTCTCATTACTATCTACGCATTACTATCTACTATCTAATGTCTTATGTTACTCAGAGTTTCTATGTTAATACTACCTGTGTTTCGGTAAATCATTATCAATATGGCTAAGCCAACAGCTACTTCGGCAGCAGCCACAGCCATTATAAAAAACACAAATACTTGTCCTGATGGGTCGGAGTGGTGAACAGAAAAGGCGGCCAGCAATAAATTAACTGCGTTTAGCATCAATTCAATGCACATAAAAATAATGATGGCATTGCGGCGAAATAGCACACCCAATACGCCTATCGAGAACAGAATGCTGCTCAGCAACACATAATGTGAAAGCGGTGCGGCGGTTAAAACTTGATTCATTTTATTAATGATATATCTCTATTCGCTTACTTCTTCTCTTTTTCCAATCATAACTGCACCAACCATGGCCACTAGGAAAAGTATAGAGGAAACCTCGAATGGTAACATGAAATCGTTGTAAAGGGTTTTTCCCAGATTAGTAAGAAGCCCCACTGTGTTATCAGGTTGGTTGCCCGACGGCAAAGCATCTGCACCTTTGATAGAGGCTGTAAACACCAACAATAGCAAGCCTGCCGCCAAAGTAGCTGCAACTTTCCCCTGCCACGATTTCGGTGGTTCGCTGTCTCTGTTCAAGTTCATCAGCATCAACACAAAAAGGAAAAGCACCATGATGGCTCCGGCATAAACGATGATATGCACGGCGGCCAAAAACTGGGCATTAAGCAAAATGTAATGCCCGGCGATGGAGAAAAAGCAAAGTATTAAATAAAGTACGCTATGAACCGGGTTTTTGCTCAACACCACCAACGCAGCAAAAAAGATAGCTAAGAACGAAAGGAAATAAAAGAAATACTGTGTCATCGGGCAGATTAGGAAGTGGCTCGTTCTTTACGTTTGCTTACATCAATTCGTTCGGCAGGGGCAACGCCTTCCACCAAAATATCCTTTCCAAAAATAAAACGGTCTCTTTCAAAGTTCGAAGGCGTAAGGCGATCGGTGAGGTAAACGGCTTGCTTGGGGCAGGCTTCTTCGCACAGTCCACAAAAGATGCAACGCAGCATGTTTATTTCATACTTGGCGGCATATTTCTCTTCTCTGTACAAGTGCTCTTCGCCTTTTTCACGCTCGGCAGCTTCCATGGTTATGGCCTCTGCGGGGCAAGCCACCGCACAAAGTCCACAAGCAGTGCAGTTCTCGCGGCCTTCGTCGTCACGCTTCAAAACGTGCATCCCACGATACACTTTTGAGAATTCACGCTTCACCTCGGGGTAATTGATGGTGGCTTTCTTACGGAAAAAATGCTTCAGCGTAACCGATAGCCCACTTAAGATAGCGGGCAGATAAAGCCGCTCTGTAAGCGTCATCGGCTTTTGCTCAATTACTTTCGAACGGTTGGTTAGTTGCATATAAACAAAGGGGGTTGCCTTTTCGAGGGGGCGAAGTTATAGAAAGATTTTAGAATGCGAAATGATAATTATGAGCAGGGCTAAGACGAATTTAATTTTACAAACTACCCTGAGTTATGGATTAGAAATAAAACACCCGCTTAAATCCAGAGAGCCCCCAAATGGCTTTGCCCAGTAACCGACCACAGGGAGCTCTTAGTTTCCTTAATATTCAAAATACTAAAACTAAAAACTTTTCAGCAATAGTGGCGGGAATCACGAAGGGCCGGCAAAGGGGGTTTGGGTGATTCCCGTCCGCGGTTTCCCCTTCGCCACAAGGCGTTGGGGAAAATTGCCTAAAAAGTTTACACGGTTTTTGCTTACTTTTTGCCAAGACAACCGCAGCGAAGCAAGCTCATAGATTCAATAATTAACAAAACACCAATCTGTAAAAAGTGAGAAAAGAAAATGGCTACAAATAAATTCTATACAATTGGAATTAATTCTGCCCTCCTACGAAATCCTAATCCGTATCACCCCCGGGTTAGCACTATTGTTAAACAGTTTCATATAAGGTTTGAAACCTCCTGCCGTAATTAGGGCAGTAAATTCCTGACCATTGGCTAATTGCGTATCGCCGGTGCCGGAATATGGACTATTTTCATTGTCAGCATTATATGTGTTGGGCAAAGAGATAGCATCACCCGTTGTAATGTTCTTGACATTAATGGTATTGCCAATAGCCCACTGGGGCGAATCGGGGAAGAAAACCACCAGCGTTTCGCCCGGCCCGAAAGGAATAATGATTTCGGCAAACGCAAGTTGGATATCTCCAAGGGGAAGATTTGCTCCCAGCTTTACCCGTTTGTCGCGAATTACCTTCGTAACGTAACCCTCCTTTTCGATAGTGATATCAAAAAGACCGGTGCCGAGTTTATCATGCACAATAAACCCTTCGGGACTCGAAATCTGAACAGGATAAGGTTTAGTGCGGGGCTTTTTCAGCACCATTTTATTCTCAATTGCCCCCGTGGCCGCATTCACCGGATTAGCCCCCTGCATCAGGGTGTAAGTAATCCGCGTAGTGCCTTGGCCAACGTGGATAATGCGGCGAGATTGATAATAAAGGTCATAGAAATCCTTGTCGGAAATAATTAAGGTATCCACAAGGGTGTCCACCGAATTAGGCAGATAATCCAACATGATGTCATCCAGGGTATCTATGGCAATTTTGTTTTTTGCCTTCTTAAGCTGAATTTTTTCCTCGGGGCTTAGCTTATCGGCATTGAAGAGCGTAACTAAGTTTTGAGCATCCGTGATGTCGGTAGCTGTTATTCCCTTTGGAAGAATGCCCGCAGCATTGGCTACTGCAAGAGCCATGATAGCTTCACATTTAAGGCCACAAGCCTCCTTGCTTATTCCTCTTAATTGTGTAAGAGTAACTTTGGCCTGACTCCGTAGGATATCTTTAACCGGAGCATCCGATGCAAAATTCACGATAGCCTTTGCACAACGATAGACACTTAGAATCATCGTTTCGCGAATTGCCTTTACATTGATGGTTACTCCGGAGGAAGGGTCACCGGCTAGAATCAAGTTCGATTCGACAATCAGGATTTTGGCACCCAGCCCGGCCAGCTTTGCGGCCATGTCGGGGATTCCTGATGTGGCAGAAGTGTTATTGGTTAATACCTCTTCTGAAAGTTTGGCACCACTAAGGCGTCTAAGGTCTCTGCTTTTCATTTTTTTGAAATTTGATGAAGCAAAGGTATATCGACATTTTACTGCCTTCATTGTGAGCGACCTACAACGGCCTACAACGGCTTTCCCCGACCATAACTTGACCTTCGGCGACCATAACTGCCCTTAACTGACCTTAAGTTACCGAGAGTTTCGGTTCGGGGCAAAGCCATTATGGTATTCTCTGGATTTAGTCGGATTATTCCCTATTTAATTCATAACTCACCTTAAATACCTCTTTTACCCTTTTGGGTTCGTTGCATCCTTTGACCCCTTCGCCTCTTTGGTTTCCTTTTTCGGCGGCACTTCCGGCGGCTCGCCCAGTAGGTCAAATAGCAATTTCAGCATTTCTGGAGTCCATATTCGAGGCCCTCGACTCGAATTCGGCAAAATCTTTTTCTTGATCTTCTTTAGCTCCGGATCAATTACCTTTTTGTATTCTTTGAATGTAGTTAAACTAATCCCATAGCGATCCGCTAAGCTTTGATTAGTTTCATTTCTATACTTAGAGAAGTCATACTTCTTATCATCACTCATTGTTAATTTATTTAGAGGTTAAACTTTTTATCGACTCTGTAAACACAAAACAGCTTCCATTCTTCTTGGAAAGATGTAAGCCCTTTTTGTATTACCAAAGCTTGTAGTAGAACTTTATTCTAAATAAATAATGATTGGGTTATGAATGAGGGTGAACTATTTAGGGAGCAAAGATATTGATTTTGAAATTCGATAAAAAAAAATTTATTCTTTTTGAAAATTTGTGATGGGGTATACGAAATGTCAATTGATGCCTTACAGCTATTCCATTTTAAGGGCATCTTCGACCACAGAGTAATAAGGGTTCTTTCGTACGTAATTAGGTTACTTTCGATTGTAATTTGATTGCTTTCTTGTGTAATTAGGTTGCTTTTGCCTGTAATTAGGTAACTTTCTTGTGTAATTAGATTGCTTTTGCCTGCAATTAGGTTACTTTCTTGTGTAATTAGGGTGCTTTTGCCTGCAATTAGTTTGCTTTCTTGTGTAATTAGGGTGCTTTCGCCTGCAATTAGGTTGCTTTCTTGTGTAATTAGGGTGCTTTTGCCTGCAATTAGGTTGCTTTTGCTTGTAATTGAAAGTTGACTTTTGATTAGTTTGTTGTAATTTAAGGTATTAGGGAGTTTTAAGGGTTTTGGGGGAATGGAATTTGGGGGAAGGAGGGGGAAATTGGGTTGGGATTAAGGACGGGGAAGGATGGTTTTAAGGGGAGACTTGAAAGGACTTAAAGGACCTGAATGACGGTAAAGGGTGATGGGGAGTGTTGAATGGTTTTTGAGTTGGGGAATTATGTATTGTGGGTCAGAGACTCCACAGAACAAAGAAAGCGGTTAAAAAACCGCTTTCAGCTCAGACCGTCGATAGCGGGAAAAATCAACTATACAGTGCCACAGCCTCTTCATGTGCCCGCTTTAAATCCTGTCTTAGGGATTCCGGTTTCAATACCTCTACTGCATTGCCCATAGAAAGCAATTCCATAGTAAAATCGTGGGTTATGTATAGTTTTAGTTTTACTTGAATTTCATTTTCATCCTCATAAATCACTTGCTGCGTTTCGTGAAGGGGCAAGGTTTTGATGTATTTCCCCTGAAAGGCATCAAAGGAAAGCAGAATATCTTCTGGTTCGCCTTCGTCGGGGCTAATGATGCCGAAGCAGTAGCGGTACTTTTCTTCTATGCTTTCGGGAATAGGGTATTCGAAGGGGCGGTTGGTGATTTGGAGGGCGGTGAGCCTATCGAGGCCGAAACTTTTGAGTTGTGAGGTGGGGGAATCTTTGGCCATTATATACCACCGGTTTTTGAATTCTTTAAGCAAGTATGGTTCGGCGGTGCGGTGGGTGATTTCATCGACCCAAAACTTCTGATAGTTAAACTTAATCTGCAGTTTGTTTTTGATGGCATGAAGCAAGCCATGGAGGTTTTCTGTGCCTTGGGGCTTACGTTTCTCCAACTGAATATAGGCAGTTAAATCTTGAGCGACGTTGAGAGAATTGAAAGTTTCGTAGGCTTCCATCATGCGTTGAAAGCTGGCATTTTCGGCTTCGGTGTTGTGAATGAAATAGGGTCAGCGTCAAAAGTTGGGGAGTAAAAGATAAAAGTCTACATTTATGGTTTAAATATAATCCCCATTCTACCTACATTTTTCAATGAAGTATTTCCAAGCGAGATAATCGCCTACTTCGATATAACCCACCATCAAGTTTTG
>CANJNG010000047.1 GCA_947475205.1 Bacteroidota bacterium | reverse complement strand
GTTAGCATTGCGGCTGGACTCATTGTACCCCAAACCCGGGGCGTATTGGCATTAAGTTTACTTAACCGGTTCAGTATTTCCTTCATCGCTTCCGGGTTATGGATAGATTTCGCCATTAATCCAGAAAGGTTTTAAGCAATCGAAGTCGATGGCTATATCGTTTTGTGTCGGTATTGAATATCCCCTGATGATCAATTCTGTCAATCCTTACCTTACCCGAAGCATGAATAATTTCCTGATTTTTTAGCAGAATTCCCACATGCACAATCCGTCCGTCTTCGTTATCAAAGAAGGCTAAATCGCCGGGCTGGGCTTCTTCCACAAAACTGAGCGTAGAGCCATATTCTGCCTGTTGGCTGGCATCGCGTTTCAGTTTTATTCCGCTCATTTTATACACCACCTGCACAAATCCGCTACAGTCAATTCCAAATGCCGATCGGCCTCCCCATAAATAGGGGGTTCCTAAATAATTGTAGGCATATTCCTGAATTATATCTCGTTTGTTAGGTTCGGAAGGCAGGCAAACAGACCCTTCAAACCTAAAGTTATGGTCGTCAATACTTATTTCTCCGCTTTGAATATTAGGCAGTGAACTTCCAAGTAAAATGGGCGTGGTTTCCTGCGTGTTAAGGTCAGATATTATCTGAACTAGGTCTGCACTGCATTCATTCATAGCAAAATTACACCGCATAAATGTGTGATAACTAATTGGCAGAAATTGCTTGTTATCAATCCAGCATTCGTAATCGTCGAAAACAATCCTCACCTTTACCCAATTCCCTTTTCGTTCCAACACTTCGAGCGTTTCACCAAAAAGTAATTGTGTAACCATTTCGCTTCGGTCAGACGCTTCGAGCCTGCATGGCACAACGCTTAAATGGCAAAAGCCATAAGGAGATTCCTCTGTCATTGAAGCGGCGAAAGTACGGAGTTAACGGAAAGAATATATTGAAAATTCAGGAAAAACATAAGCAAAATCTTCTCTACATAAAGTGCATTTCAAGCCTTAAGCCAAAATTCATTATATAGATAAAGGCCGAAATTTCGGCAACCATCAGCAAAAGCAGGATTATTGAAAACCGTTCTTTGCTTTCTGCTTTTTGCACCTGCACACCTTCATTCCCGTGCGAGTTGAAATAAGAAACGATAAGCATAAAAAGCCCTGTGCTAAGTGTAAACGTATTGGGCACAATATTGAATTCACGGTTTAATGCATATATAATAATTCCACCTAACAAAAGCGGCCCCACAGCTAATTGATTAATCAAGCGACCACGCTCGTCCACTGATACAATGGCTTGCCGGTTTGCGGCCATTTTCATAAAGGGTTTGGTGAAAGCAAATCCGGCAAAAAACAATAAGCCTGCTGCTAAAAATGCAAGCAATATCTTTTGAAATGTTCCCACATAAAACCAAGCAGCCACAATGCCTAAGCCCTCCCATGTGCCTAAGCCGCTTACGCTGGTTATCGGAATAAAGATGATTTTGGAGAAGAATACCACCAAGGCAATACAGCTATACCACAGCAAAAAAAGACGTAAAAACTTTGGTGCAGTTCCCAACATTTGGTACATTAAAAACACAAATGCCCCCGAAAATAAACAATACAAAGGACCCGCTGAATAGCTTCGGGTTACCGACCATAAGTTCCAGATACCTGGCTCGTAATAGTTTAAATACTTTATGCGATACAATAAAATTATAGGTTTGAGATTATAGTGGGTCGCCACCAATCCTGTAAAATATTCGTGAAAGAAGAATACCATCAAGTAACAGCAAACCATCATCATGGCTGAGTTGAGGAAGGGTGCAGGCTCAAATCTCCATAAATCTAAACGGAAACGAAGGGTACGAATACTGTCAAAGAATTCTTTTGTACGTTCGCCAAAGGTCATGGCATTAGCACGGGTTTGCTTGTCGTATTCGTTATCTTCCGAGAAAAATTCAATTTGCCTAATTATCCATCCTCTAAAACTGAATTTCTTTTTTGGTTGATTAACCGTTAAGTCAGTTTTCCCCATGGAATCTTCGAGCATTTCTTTTACTCGTTTTCCCAAGGACTTATTTACTTTCCGTTTTGCATTAACCTGTTTTAATTCCGAACCCGAAAATGCATCGTCCACGATACCGGAAAGAGTTTCAGAAATTGATTTTGAACTTTTCGCTTTTCGTTTCTTTAAGGCGGGAGCCGATTTATCCGGAAACTGCAATTCCCATAAATCAACCCAATAATCTTTAAAACGCTGCCATCGGCTTCGGCGTTTTCTGCGATCTTCTATATATCCGGCCATTATTGGTTAATTTATTTACACCCGTTCCGCTTCAGTAAAAGCTTTTGTCCACTCGAAATTTTATCGTTTTCATCAATACCGTTTCGTTTGCGAATGTATTTCATTTTTACTCCATATTTTTGAGAAACTGACCACACAGTTTCACCTTTCGAAACGGTGTGGCATCCCACTTTCGATTTCCTTCTTTTGGGATGTAAATATATTGTCTCCCCGGCTTCGGGTTTCTTCGTCTTGTCGAATTCATTGTAACGATAAATCTGCCACAAGCGAAGTTCCTTAGCCTTTGCAATGCTTTCCCAAGTGTCTCCGCTCTTAAGGGTTATTGTTTCAACCTCATTTATAAGCCCTGTCTTGAGTTGGGAAGTTGGTTTTGCACCTGCATTTCCTTTATTATCTGAAACTGGCTCAGAGCCGCTTACACTTCCCCAATCCTTCGGAATCTTTTTTAGTTTATCATATTCATAAAGTTTCCAATCTTCTATAAGTTTAATAATCAGTTCGGGATATTTTGGGTTTGTAGCATATCCTGCTTTTTTCAACCCTTTTGCCCAACCTTTGTAGTCTGTAATATCTAAGTTGAAGAGTGAAGCGTAGTGTTGGCGGTTCTTTAAAAATTGGGAGTGGTCTTTATAGCTTTGTTCAGGATTTTTATACTTCCGGAAACATTCATTCTTGGAATCATCGTCCTGATGATAGGTTTCGCCCTCCCATTCGCCCTGACACTTAACTCCAAAATGGTTTTTTGCTTTCATGGCGAGTTTGCTGTTTCCGTCACCGGATTCTAACATTCCCTGAGCCAGGGTTATACTGGCAGGAATGCCGAAATCAAGCATTTCACGCACCGCTATTTTTCGGTATATTTCTATGTATTGTTGTTTCGTGATTCGGGTTTGAGAAAAGGAGTCCCAAACAATAAATAACAAACAAAAAGTGCAGACTAGTTTTCGCATTCTAAATTGCACGAAAGGTATTGCCAACAAAAAAGGCCGGAATAAATCCGGCCTTAAATGTTTACACAAGTAGTTGTGAATAGCGTCCTTTTATTTCTTCTTCTGACTATTGATTAGCTCCAAATTCTTTTTAGCATCGGCATCCTCAGGGTTAACCTCAAGTGCTTTGGTGTAATATTCCTTTGCTAATGCATTGTCATCCTTTTGTATGTAGGCATACCCAATATATTTGTATGCTTGAAGAAGTTCTTTTGCAAACTTCACTTTATCAACTGAGCAAATTTCAATTACTTTTTCGTAATAGGGCTTAGCTGCAAATGTTTTGCCTTTTGCATCAATTAAACTATTGGTCATTGCCCGCCAGTTATAACCCAAATGGACTGTGGGGGTCATTTCCACTACCTTCATAAAGGCTGTGTCGGCTTTATACAGCATTGATGTATCGGTTTTGGCACCTTGATAACCGAAATAAAAGGCTTGTCCTAATTTAAACCAATCAGTAGATTTCACTTTAGGATAGGTGGTTTTTAGTTGATACATGGCAGCTGCTTTTATATATTTTTTCTTCTCCTGATAGCTTTTTCCCATATCCATCAATAAATCGGCCTTAGAGCTATCGAGTTGCACTGTTTTCAGAATGTTGATTTCGGCCAAGGAATCATTGCCGCCTTTCAAGTATGCTTTGCCTAAATATTCGTAGTCGGAGGTAAGTATTTTAGCAGGTTCGGCCTTCTTAAAGAACTCTGTTAAATACGTTATTGCTTCGGGATATTTAGCCTGCTCTACAAAACCATAACCTAATAAGCGGTTAAGAATATTGTTGTTTGGGTCTTCGGCTTTAAGTTTATTGATGAGGTCGGTAGCTTTATCGTATTGCTTGTTGAAGAAATAGAAATAGGCCATTCGTGTACGATATTCCAAGGTAGGTTCAGTAAGCGTTAAAAACTTTTCGTAGCTTTTTACAGCTAAATCATAGCGTTTGGCGAGGTAATAAATCTCCCCCAAGTCGCGGTGAATGGGGGCAAATGTTGAATCTTTATCACGCCCCTGTTTGTATGCTTCAATAGATAATTCGTAGTTTTTGGCTTTGAAAAATAAATCACCTTTACGAAGGTAGCCCAATGGTTTTGCCGGGTCGATAGCCATGGCTGTTTCATAAGCTGTCATGGCAGGGCCGCCACCGTCAGGCTTTTGCACATAAGCATCGCCAAGAGCAATCTGAGCATCGTAGTTCTTTTTATCTAGGTTGGCTGCTTTGGTTAAATAGGTTACGGCTTGTGTTAAATCGTTTTTCTTAGAAATAGTATAGGCTTCACCCACCAAAATTCCTGCTTTGGGGTCTTTAGACGAGATGCAGGCAAAGGCAATATCAAACTGTTTGCGAGCTTCTTCGGGTTTGCCATTATCGAGCAAAAGCAATCCTAACCCGGCATAATTTGAAGGGAATTTGGCGTTAATGGAAACCCCTTTTTCAAAAGAACTTTTGGCTTGGTCGAACTTTCCCTGACTGTAATATAATTTGCCGAGATAGTAGGCGGCTTCGGCATTGGTGGTACCTACAAGGTTTTTAAAAATGCCTTCGGCCTGCACGAAACGTTCGTTGTCAAGAGCTTTAATTCCATCCTGAACTGTTTGTGCATTAATAGCGAACGATAAAGCAATGAATTGAAGCGAAAGAATTGTCTTTTTCATAGTTTGAATTTTTGCGGACTTTAGCAAAAAGGGTGCAAAAATAGGTTTACAAGTTAATTTTGGAAGGGATTAACAAGAATTTAGTTTTTGGGGAAGGGGAGGGGATGGGGGGGGAAAGTAATAGCCTTCTACTGTGCAACCAAATGCATCAGCACCTATTACTTTCATCGCCGGATTCTTGTTTAGGGTATCTTCCAAAAAGTGTTAGGGTTATTTGTTCGGTAGGTTTCCCATTTTCGCTGAGTTACAGTGTTCATACTTTCGCTTTTTTCAAGCGATTTATTAAAGTATTCCAAAGGGACTAAACGAATATAAGAGGTCAATTTATCCTTTTGAGGGGTTTCAGTATCAAATTCACTGTTTAAGGGACACTCGAGAATGTATAGGTTCTTAGCCATATAATTATACAAATACTCCTCCTTCGTTTGGGACGATTTATGGTTCCAATTTGCGTCTGGGTTAATTAGGAGAGGCTTGTCGGTTATCAAGCGATCTCTTACTTCTTCTATACTTAGCATTTGGTCTTTTTCGTCCATTACATAGGCATCAAATGTGGGGTCTATCCACAACCATTTATTTAAATGAGTGGAATAAACCATATTTATTACATGGCAATCCAGATCAGTGCCCAAGCTATCCTTTGGCAGACAGGTAACAAACCGTGATTTGATTCCTATTGCCAAATAGCATTCGTTTAAAACGGTTGCTAAGCCTCGGCAATTTAAGCCCCTATTGCTTTTTTTGCATTCCCTAATCATGCTCAATGCATTCAATACTTCAGGATTATAACTTACTCCATCGTGAGGAACTAAATTGTGAATCCAATGCAAAAGGCTTAAGATTTTTGAAACATCGTTTCCCCCTCCGGCAATGGAGTCCAAATTAAATGCTTTACGAAGTGCAACTAAATTGGGGTTGGTGCTTGGTTGATAGCTAAAACCGGGAAGTGGTGTGTTTTCGGAAGGGTTATACTTATCTGCATTTTTCAAAATGTAGAGATAGTCCCCAATTTTTCTTAGTCCGGTGTTTATCTCCTTAAATTCCTTCTCGTTTCGGATGGCATCTAAATCGGAATCCTCTTGCAGGTGTTTGTAATCGAGGTAACCGGCATCAATTGCCTTTTTTAAGTATATAATTGCCATGGGCTTGTTGCCAAGTAGCGAATAGGTACAACAGAGATTGTAATAGGAATTGATTAAAAAACCGGAAAATTCCTTTTTGTTGTCTGCCGAAAGTTTGTCATAACGAGCTAAAAACTCAGTAAGTAGTTTATTATAGATCTTTGTGTCCTTATGCTCATAGGCAAGATTGAACAAACTGTCTTGGTTAACAGCAAACTTTTCAAAATCATCAGGCTTAGTCTGGCCTTGAGCTGCGGTTACCGAAATTAAGAAAAGAAACAGAAGTCTAATTTTCATTTTAGGAATTGAAATATAGGATTAAGGATTGGGGATTGGGGATTGGATAATACAATGTAACCATTAGCTTATAGTCGCAAACGATTTGGGCATTGAAGAAGGAGTTGTTCGGTAATGTTCATTCGAGTATCTATGTAATTCAAAGAAGGTCTTAGATTAGAAGTGGTCACACAGTGCCACAGTATTTTTACAAATAATCTAAATCTAAGACCTATGACAAAAGTAACCCAAAAAATTGATTTCACAGGCCAAACAATTTATGTTGGCATTGATGTTCACGCAAAAAGTTGGAATGTTTCGCTGTACTTCGATCAGCAGTATCTAAAGAGCTTTACCCAGCCTCCAATGCCTTCGGCTTTGGAAACATTTCTACACCAATCTTACCCAAACGCTACATACAAGTGTGCCTACGAGTCGGGTTTTTGTGGATATTGGATTCAGCGAGAGCTGCTACTTCTTGGCATTGGTTGCATAGTAGTGAACGCTGCCGATATTCCTAGAACGGATAAAACGATAAAGAATAAAACAGATACAAATGACTCGAAACGAATAGCTCAAGCATTACAAGCCGGGCTATTAAACCCTATTTTCATCCCGGATGAAGAAATGGAAGCCGACCGGCAACTTGTACGTTGCAACGAAAGGTTTACTAATGATTTAACCAGAGCTAAAAACCGCATCAAGGGTTTATTGTATCAACTGGGAATAAAGTTGCCCGACTATTTTTTAAACAATAATTGGAGTAATCAATTTATCAAATGGCTTCGAGAACTCGAACTTAAAAACCCTTCGGCAAAAATAACCATCCATCACCAGTTAATAATGGTAGAAAATATCAGAAAGCAAAAACTGGAGGTACTGAAGGACATCAGACTGCTGCTAAAAAAAGAACGCTACGCTGCCACTGCCACATTACTGATGACCGTGCCCGGCATCGGCCCCATCACATCGGCAACACTGGTTACCGAGATTGGAGACATGAAACGCTTTTCTAATTTTGAGAAACTAAATTCATTCATTGGCTATTACCCATCGCAGTTTTCGAGTGGAGAAAATGTTCATCAGGGTAATATAATTGGCCGTCAGCACAAGCGATTGCGAAGTCTGATAATAGAAGCTGCCTGGACTGCGGTAAGAACCGACCCTGCAATGACTTTGGTTTATAATCAGTTTAAAATGAAAGTTGGCCCTAAAAGGGCTATAATAAAGATAGCCAGAAAATTGCTTTCGAGAATAAGATATGTATGGCTAATACAAGAAGAATATGAGAAAAACGTAGTCCAATAAAACAAGCAAACAAACGTTCTTAAACATCAAAACATATTACCAGACCACTTTTTTGTGCCTGTAAACCATTACTTTATTCGAGTGTGTGGCTGGTTTTTTCTTTGAATACTAATAAATACTTGTGGCAGTTTTCTGACCACTAATAGGAGGTTGATGAAAAAGAAGTTTGTTTTATATTTGCGTCCCCCCCCCAATTAAGTCTTGCGAAGACAGGAGCAATAACTTACTGCCCTGTTTTCAAAAGAAATAGTTGTTTTTTAGGCCATTTCCTGGTCTTTGCTCGATTTTAATTCATAGGAGGCACTAAAGTAAATGAATTACCTCCGATTAGAGCCTTGCCGTTCAGCAAATTTTGTTTTTATATAGTTTGAAGGTGAAACCTTATTAAATTCCTAAGTAATACCAAATTGCCGAATCTGAATAATGATGTCTTTTCAGGATTAAACAGAACCTATATTTCCAATTTTCTCCCCTAAAATATCATTCTTAGTGCTTACTGCATTAATTCAAGCATACACATCCTTCATTTTATTGTACATGATTACGATTTGGATGCATTAAAAATCTATTTTACTTAAGCCATTGCTTATTTGAACGCTTTAACTATTCATTTGGAAGCAGCAACTGCCAATAATTTTTTTGAAACAGAGAATAAGGGGAATCAAATTACCGATGATAGGTAATAAACTACTTTAGCGAGGTATCAGACTACCTATTCTCGGTAGCAGACTACCGAAGCGAGGTAACAAACGGCCTAAATAGGGCAGTAAATTACCCTATTTAGGTAAAAAATTACCATTATTGGGTATCAAATGCCCTAAACCTGCAAGAAAATCAAATTTTGTATTCTTAAAATGCAATCAGGTAGGTGTAAGATAAAACATTTATTTGTATCTTTGCTTTCAATAATACTGAAATAAATTGAGTAAAGCCAAAACCCCCATGCTTTTGCATCAAGTAAAGGAGAGCAAACTTCCAACACTAAAGTGGATTTTAGAAAAAAGCAAACAGAAGCCCACGGTGTCGAAAACCGAATTAGCAAAATCGCTAAAAGTGACCCCAAAAACACTTAGAACTGTAATAAATTCAAATAATCCCAGGATTATAACAGTTATGTATTTGTGTCAGATATATGGCCTTAATATACTTAGCGTTTACGAATCCTTTTTGCTGGAAGCCACCCGCAAAAATGTACCTGATGGGTATTTAAGCCCCGAAATAGTTTCTTGCGAGGCCATAATTCAGCAACAAAACGAAACAATTGCCCTGCAAAATGCCAAGATTGAAGCCTTAGAGAAAGCCATAAGGCTGCTCGGGAAATAAATTTATTTATGCATGTGTAATGTGTAAATAAAAGAATATATATTTGTGGCCTAAATCAATTCAAAATTTCAATTATGAATACAAATTCAGAAAACAGACTAAGCAGAGACCTCGTGCTTCAACAATGGCTTAACGATAACCAAGCTGCTTTGATAGCTGCAATTGCCATTTTGGGTGGCTCAACCGGCAGCATAGCAAAATTTAATGCCATCATGCAAATAATTATAGATGCTGCCGCTGCCGCCGGGGTAGATATAACGGGATATGCGGTGAATAAGCTAAACAAACGAAATGCTCTTGTGGCTTCGGCCGATTTGGTGTCGTCGATAATTGAATCGTTTGCCAGCGAAACCGAAGACGCAGTGCTTGAACGTATGTTTCACATGCCGCCCTCCTATTTGGCCGGGCTTCGCGATTCGGACTTACATTTGAAATCACTATCAATTTTCAAAAAGGCAACAGAAATAGACACAGCTACCACACCAGCTACACCCTTAGCAGGCTATGGCCTCGGCTCTACCGACCTCGGCGACCTAAACACTAAAATTGGTCTTTATTTGGGAGTAATTCAAAGCCCGCGGATGGCTCAGGTTACAAAATCGGTTAGCCTCGATGTGCTAAACGCTAATTTTAATAAAGCCGAAGTATTGATTGATAAACTAAAAAAGCAATTAGCCCCGCTTCGCCAAATAAACTCAGTACTCCATGGCGAGTTTGTAGGCATAATACTCATTAACGACAACGCCGCCACCCACAGTAGTTCGCCCGATGCCGAAGGCGAAGTGGGTAACCCCAGCTATGTGGTGGTGAGCCTTCCGGCCGGCATCGATATAGCATCTTCATCCTTTAGAATCGAAATTTCGGACGGCCCCAACTGCTTTGCAACTTTTAACAGCAACCCGCCCACCTCGCTGCCGGGCGGCCTCTCAGCTCAGGTAATTAATAATGGCACTCCCCGCACGCTTACTTCGGCTTTGCTAAACTACGATGCTGCCCTGCGGCCGGAGTTAATCCTATTTACCGATGGCGACCCGGCTTGCACCTATAAGCTTTGGGTGGAGTAGGGGTTCAAAATTTTGAACCCCTACCCTCATACCAGCCCCTTCGATAGTTTTCGGAGGGGCTTTTTTGTGGGGATTGCTTGCAATTTCTTTCCACAGCCCCAAGCCAAACACTATATATTTGCAGCCTTCACAAAGTCCAATTACCATTAGAACACCTCGGATGTACCTGATTCACCAGCCCACAGTCAACAAAATATTGAAAACCCTGTTTCTCCCCTTTCGGGAATTTGTGCCTGCTAAGTATCAGTTTGCCGTGGAAGGCGATGTGGATGTGCAACTCAGCCCAGACAAAGCCATAAAAGTTACGGGCAACATCACCAGCCCCATCTCTCGAATGCTTTATTGGGGAGGCACCTCGGCTTTCGAGCCCGAAGAGTTTAAGTTTTTTACCCAGATAATTAAAAACTGCAAAGTGATGTTCGACATAGGGTCAAACATCGGCTATTATTCCCTGGTAGCCAAACGCTATAACCCCTCTATTAAGGTAGTAGCGTTTGAACCCCTGCCCTCAGTATATGATTTTCTTAACAAAAACATTGCCCTCAATGGCTTTGAAAATGTAAAAACGGAACGCATAGCCCTAAGCAATGAAACCGGAAATGCCTCATTTCATGTTCGCATAAACCCCCGAATGAAAGATGCCGCCCAATTGCCCGGCGATAGCAGCCTCGATGCCTCCCAACTTGATAGTGCAACTATGGTAAAAGTGGAAGTGCAAACCGAAACCCTCGACAATTATGTGGCCCAAAATTTAAAGGCGGGCGAAAAAATAGATTTCATAAAAATAGATACCGAAGCCACCGAACACTTAGTGTTTCAAGGTGGAGCAGAAGTGCTGAAAACCCACCGCCCCATTATTATGTGTGAGGTAATTAAGGATAAAATCCAGCTTGAATTAGAAAAAATATTTTCGCAATACGATTACCGCTACTACCGCATAGCCGGCACCAAACTTCAACGCTACGACCACCTCGTTGTGGATAAACCCAAGGAAGACTATTTCCTTGTTCCCACCGAAAAGGCACATTTAGTTGATAATCTTTAAAAGCCTAACCCTTTAGTTTTCCCACGAAATGAACTTAACCAAGTTTCTTGAATTGCTGAGTGCAACTTTCCCATCCCTGGCCAAAGAGTGGCGAAGGTTTCGGCTTTACAGGCTAAGCCGAAAAAACACCAACGAGGTGTTTACCGACATATACAAGAACAACACCTGGAAATCGGCAGAATCGCGTTCGGGCTTTGGTTCTACGCTCGAAATCACCACCGTTATTCGTCGCGAATTGCCCAAAACGATAAAAGAACTGGAAGTGAAATCAATCTTAGACCTCCCTTGTGGCGACTATCATTGGATAAAAGAAACCCAGCTTGGTGTAGATAACTACATCGGTGGCGATATAGTGGCCGAACTGGTGGCTAACAATAATAAGCAGTACGGGAAAAGCGGCGTATCGTTCCTGCACCTAAACCTGCTTTCCGACAAGTTACCCGAAGTAGATATGCTCTTTTGCCGCGACTGCCTTGTGCATCTTTCGTTTGAAGACAATCAAAAGGCAATGGCCAATATCAAAAGCGGAAAAATCAAATACCTTATGGTTACCACCTTTCCGAATGTGAAAGAAAATGAAAACATAATTACCGGCCGCTGGCGTAAACTTAACCTTGAACTTCCTCCGTTTTCATTTCCTAAGCCAATAATCTTGGTAAATGAAAATAATGCTAAAGACGATAATTTAAAAAGTATGGGAGTGTGGCGGGTGGAGGATATTGAAATGAGCTTGTAGGATTTTATTTCCTAAAAAACTTATCCAAATTATTGACCTCCGGAATCAATTTAAAACCATAAACCAATCCGGTATAAACTAAAACGGTAATTGCCGATTTAAGCCCAATATTCAAAACTGGGATTTCACTATTTGGAACGCAATAACTAATTGCGAACCCTACTAGAATTATCCCTACAATCAGCACCGAATACTTGTCGAAAGGCTGCATTTTCATTTTGATTAGAATGAAAAGATACTTCAATAAATTATAAAGAAAACTGGCCAATGCCGTGGCAAAAGCAGCTCCACTGATACCCATTATGGGAATGAATATTATGTTGGAAATAACCGTAACAGCTAATAGGAAAAACAACAACAAAGTGCCCACATAATAGTATTTTGAACTCAAAATAATGCTGCCATTCAGGCCTGTTGCCATATTGAAAAAGGTGCTAATGCTCAAAATAAATACCACATCCACCCCCTGGCTGTAATCATTGGGCAGGAGGGTAAATAAATCGCGGATATTCGTTGTGACCAATACCATCAATAGCCCGCCAATCACCATCAAGTATTTCGTGGATTGATAGTAGATTTTCTCCACCTCCTCCGTTCTGTTTTTTGCCCATTCGTCGGCAATTTTAGCGTTAGATATGCGTTCCAAGGAAGAAATCGGCACTTCTATTATGTTTGGAATAAAGGCAGCAACCGAATAAATGCCCGCAAAAGCTAAGGGCAGATATTGGCCTATCATCATAATGTCCACATACTTTATGCCCAATGATGCAAATGCGGTAATGCAAAGCATCAAGCCGTATTTCACAATATCAAGCACATTATGGGTTTTAAAATAACTGTATTTGATTTTCAAACTGGGCGTATCTACTCTCAAAATATAAATGAGTAAAATCAAGGCTTGCAAGCCATACACAGCCACATTCAACACTATAAACCAATCCAGCGATACTAATTTCAGAAAGTAAACTGCCGTGATAAGAATTGTAAAAATCCGCACATAAATATCGTTTAGAAAAGAAGGAATGGTTGATTTAAACAGAGCTTGACAGTATACCGTGAGAATATTGTTAAACGCAATGAAAAAGCTAAACGGAAAAATGAAATTGAAATAGGATGTAAACAAGGCTGACTCCTTTATGTAGCGAAGAATAATCATATCCTTCAATAGCCATAGCACTAAACTTGTGAGCAGAAAACCCACAAAAAGATACAAAATCATTACCCCGAAAAAACCGTAATGCTTTTCCTTAGCATCTTTAAAATTGGGGAAGTAGCGAAGAGTAATGCTGCCTATTCCTAACGGGAGAAACATAGCCACCAAAGCCGAAAAGGCATACAAAACCCGAATAAGACCCAGTTCTTCGGAACTCAGGAAATAGGGCTGAACAAAAATTACGTTTGCAAAACCAATCAGAATCCCGATATAGGTTACAATTGCATTTGTTATTCCTTGCCGCTTTATTACTCCCATCCCAAATATTTCAGCAAATTTATCTGTAAAAGCACTGATGACTGAAAAAATAAGCCTAATTGCTTCTTATTTGTAATCTTGCTCCCTTTTTCCGGCATTTTTGCTTCGGACCTTACTCTGAATGAAAATCTTCTTTATCAAACCTCAATCCAGCACCTTTATTGATAAAGATGAAAGCATCCTAGCCGACTATTTGGCCTTTGAATCCTTCAATTACAACAATGCACGAGGCTTAAACTATGTGCGAAAAACGCTTCAGCTAATTACCACCTTTGTCTTCAGCTTAAGCAAGTTTCAAATAGTTTACTGCTGGTTTGCCGATTATCACTCCTTTGTATTAGGATTGCTATGCAGGCTATTCAACAAACGATTAGTGATTATTGTGGGGGGCTACGAAACAGCTAATCTTCCAGAATATAATTATGGTGGACAATTGAAACCACTAAGAAGATTCTGCATCAATTCCGCACTCAATTTATCCCATGCCATTTATCCAACTTCAGACTTCCTTCTCAAAGAGTTAAAAGAGTTAAACCCAAAATGGGAAACGAAAAGTAAACGAATCTATTTGGGATTTGATTTGAAAGTCACTCAGCACCTAACAGAAAAGCAACGTTTTGATTTCATTACTATATGCGATTCCACTTCACTGAATCGTTGCCTTTTAAAAGGAATCGACCGATTTGTAGAAGTGGCTAAGTTCTTTCCCAACAAGAAATTTGCATTGATAGGAATGAATAACCAAGCCTTTCGTGCGATGTTTCCTGAAAGCACTTCCAATATTTTGGTAATTTCCAAAACGCCTTTTGCCGAACTGCTTAAAATTCTTCAAAAGAGCAAAGTTTACTTGCAATTGTCGCGAAGAGAAAGTTTTGGAAGTGCCGTTTTTGAATCTATAGTTTGCGGCTGTATTCCCATAGTGGCTGATATCGGAGGTTTGCCCGAAATTGTTTCAAAACCAGGATTAAGGATTGGAGAGTTTGATAAGGAAGAACTATGGTTAAACCAAATTAATGAAATCTTAGTTCAGAGCAATGAGCTAATGCCCGAAGAAGCAAAGAAAGTAGTTGAAATAAAATTCGCTTTTGAGAAAAGAAAAGCTGAATTAATCTTAGACCTTCAAAAATTAATCAGCTAACACAATAACTCGTTCAAAGTTCGATTTACCGTTCAATGTTGCTTTCACTAAATACAATCCTGCACCATAGTTGCTTAAATCAATGGGCATATTGCTTTTATTAGCGGTTACTGATTTAAGAAGTTGGCCTGTTATTGAAAATACTTCAATAATCCCATCTTCAGCAAATTTATCAAACTTGATTGTTACACTTCCTATCGTAGGATTTGGAAACAATTCAAAGCCGGTTCCAGCTAATTTTTCTTCTGTTATTGAATTTGACAAAGAGTAGCAAATTTCAAGTTTTGGGTGTTTAGCCGTATTTGTGTGGTCAGACGAGCAGAAAATCAAAACATTGGTTGGAACTTCATTTACTTCTTTAATCAGGAATCCATTGTTCGCATTTGCAACCATATCGCTAACAAGGTTTAGAACATCAATATTTAAATAATCTTGAGTGGCACTGGTGCTATTTGCTAAAACTACTTGGTTTTGAGTAGTTGCAGAAGGTTGGTTGTTCCATGTAACAGCATTCTCTGTCCAGCTTTGGGTTACCCTCTGTAAATAGGCACTATTGTTTGTACCGGTATGTCCTGATAAACTACCCACTGGGCCTAAACCATATAAATTAAGTTTAGCACTAGTAATATTTGCCCCCACAGGAATTGAAGATAAATCAAATTCAATCAGTGACCTGTTTATATTTTGACCACCTGTTGTGCCAGGAATTGAATATGCCCCAAATTGTATTCCGTTTCCATCATTGATACTGCCATCATTAAAATTGTCATGAAAACCAATTGGAGCATCTTTGCCAGTGGTAAGCTCAATACAGACGGTAGAGGAATATGTAATTTCAAGCATAGGATACTTTAAAGAATCTGGGCAATCAGATGAGCAAAACAGCAAAGCGTTAGTCGGATTTTCATTTGTTTGTTTTAGCAGAAACCCTTCATTGTTAAAAGCAATCATATCGTTTACAAGATTTAAAACATCAATGTTCAAGTAGTCTTGCAAAGCTCCTGTGCTAACAGGCAATAATACTTCGTTCTGGGTTGATGTAGTAGGTTGGTTATTCCATGTTACGGTATTTTCACCCCAACTTTGAGTTATTCTTTGAAGTTTGCAACTATTATTAGTTCCAGTATGTCCCTGCAAAGTTCCTGAGGGGCCCAATGCATAGAGATTTAGTTTAGCAGAGATTATAGTAGCCCCAGCTGGAATGGCAGATAAATCAAATTTTACCAAGGCTCGGTTAACATTCAAGCCCCCGTTAGTGCCGGGGATTGCATAAGCTCCAAAGTGAATTGCATCACCGTCATTATTATCGGCAGTGTTAAACCCATCGTGGTAACCGATAGCGGCATCATAGTTAGCTACAATATTTACTGTTGTATTTTGTGCAAATGAGTTGAGTACAATAAGGAAACTTGGAATAAGGATAAAATGTGTTTTCATTCTGAATATTAAATTAGTATAAATAAAATATATTGCAAATAAAAATGATTTAAATGTATAACACAAATCTCAATGCAAATAAATTTACCTTTTCTCATTTTTCTGAATTAAGATTATCAAATAACACCCCTAATAATAATTGTTTTGATAAATTCTATTTGCATAGCAGAGCAAACTCCATTAATGATTTGGCCAACAAGTATTCAATGCCCTAGCCCCAATTCAAACGAAATCGATTTAACTAAAAATGAAGCGGGAGTTTACTTTATAAATATTGGTTTTGAAAATGGAAACATACTGTCGAGAAAAGTGATAGTACGGTAGTCTGTTTTTCTTGCCTTTAATTTCCCCACAAAAACACTGTCAAGGTAACTAAACACCATCCTCACCCCGCCCAATTATCCCTTCCAAACTCCTAACCTGAATAGCTTCGGCTAAATGATTGGGTTTAATATCCGCACTTTTATGAAGGTTGGCTATGGTACGGCTAAATTCAAAATCCTATCGAAAGCAAGAGCTGAACGTTCCAACCGTTTGTTGCGGTCATTACTTGATTTTAATAGTATTAATGATGCATATTCAGTTGACTATCTACATCAGTGTTTTATCCCCAAACAAAAACGGCCATCTTGCCAAGCAAGACAGCCGTCTTTTATTCCGAGTAGCTCTCACTACTGAATACTCACTACTCAGATACTATTCTTCCGTTCCGGCTTCTTCCTCAGTTCCTTCTTCCTCCGTTTCATCGTCAGCATCATCTTCTTCCCCTTCTTCGGTAGAAGCAGCAATTTGGCTATCAATTTCAGCAGCATCTACTAAGAATTCTGAGCTTTCGTCTTCTTCATCAGCTACCACTTCAGCCAGTTCACCATATTTGCTAATGTCGATTTTAGCTACCGCAGCTATCTGATCAGTGTTGGTTAGTTTGATAAGTCTTACCCCTTGTGTAGCACGTCCCATCTCCCGCACACTAGCTAAGTGCATACGAATAGTGATACCATTTTCGGTAATAATCATCAAGTCATCGGCATCAGATACGCCGTGAATACCAACTACGTTTCCGGTTTTGTCGGTAATTTTCAAGGTTTTTACACCTTTACCTCCACGTTTAGTGATGCGGTATGCTCCCACTGCAGTACGTTTTCCGTAGCCTTTTTCAGAAACAACCATTACAGAGGTTTCTTCATCAGGTACGCATACCATTCCAATTACCTCATCTACTTCGCTGCTTAGGCGGATAGCCCTTACACCCGTAGCCGTACGACCCATTGGCCTTACGTTTACTTCAGGGAAACGCACTGCACGTCCCAACTTGTTGGCAATCAAAATTTCCATTTTGCCATCCGTTAGTTTGGCTTCCAGTAGTTCATCGCCATCATTTATATTAATAGCATTGATACCATTTACCCGCGGACGAGAATAGGCTTCGAGCGTAGTTTTCTTGATTGTGCCTTTCTTAGTACACATTATAACGAAGTTGTTTTTCACATACTCCTCGTCCTTCAACGTTTTTACATTAATGTATGCCTTCACTTTATCATCGCCTTCAATATTGATGATATTCTGAATAGGGCGACCCTTTCCGGTTTTGTCGCCATCAGGAATTTCGTAAACCTTTAACCAGAAACAACGGCCTTTCTCAGTAAACAACAACAAATAATTGTGCGTAGTCGCTACAAACAAATGTTCTAAGAAGTCGGCATCACGGGTTTTGCTACCAATAGAGCCTTTTCCGCCACGACCTTGTACCTTAAATTCGTTTAGCGGTGTACGTTTGATATAGCCCATATGTGAAATGGTAATTACCACAGCTTCGTCTTCAATCAAATCTTCCATGTTGATTTCATCGCTCGAATATTCGATGGTGCTACGGCGAGCATCACCAAATTTCGTTTTCATTTCAATCACTTCGTTTTTGATTATTTCCATTCTAAGCACTTCGCTACCCAAAATTTCTTGCAAATGAGCAATTAATTTCATTAATTCATCATACTCAGCTTTCAATTTATCACGCTCCAGTCCGGTCAACTGGCGGAGACGCATTTCCAAAATAGCCCTGCTTTGAATTTCGCTGAGGCTGAATCTTTCCATCAATTCTTCACGAGCTGTGTCGGGGGTTTCAGCATTGCGGATAACCTTGATAACTTCATCTAAATGGTCGAGGGCGATGAGTAATCCTTCTAAAATGTGGGCACGTTTTTCGGCTTGTGCCAATTCAAACTTGGTTCGGCGAATAACTACTTCATGGCGATGTTCCACAAAATGGATAATCATATCCTTTAAGTTCAACATCACCGGACGGCCTTTCACCAAGGCGATATTGTTTACTGAAAACGACGTTTGCAGGTCGGTAAATTTGAAAAGATTGTTCAAAACTACGCCTGGAATAGCATCACGTTTGAGTTCGTAAACAATACGCAATCCATCGCGATCACTTTCATCCCGAATATCGCTTATGCCTTCAATTTTCTTGTCGTTTACCATATCGGCAGTGCGTTTAATCATTTCAGCCTTGTTCAATTGGTAAGGAACTTCGGTAACGATAATCGCTTCACGGGTAGCCGAAATATTCTCGAAAGAAGTGCGAGCCCGCATAACGATACGACCACGGCCTGTTTCAAAAGCATTTTTAACTCCTTCGTAACCATAGATTATTCCACCTGTAGGGAAATCGGGAGCTTTGATAAAGTGCATCAACTCCGCAATGGTTATATCCCGGTTGTCGATGTAGGCACAAATGCCATCTGACACTTCGCTCAAATTGTGCGGAGGCATATTGGTAGCCATCCCAACGGCAATTCCCGACGAACCATTTATTAGCAAATTGGGAACTTTAGCCGGAAGCACTGTAGGTTCTTCCAACGTATCGTCGAAGTTTAAGCGGAAGTCCACCGTTTCTTTTTCGATGTCGGCCAACATTTCCTCTGCAATTTTACGCAAACGAGCTTCGGTGTAACGCATAGCAGCCGGTGGGTCGCCATCCATCGAGCCATAGTTTCCTTGGCCTTCCACCAATGGGTAACGCAAGCTCCAAGTTTGAGCCATCCGAACCATAGTGTCGTAAACTGAGGAGTCGCCGTGCGGGTGATATTTACCCATCACTTCCCCAACTATACGAGCTGATTTCTTGTAGGCACGATTTGAAAGTACGCCCAAATCTAACATCCCGAACAGCACCCGGCGATGCACGGGTTTCAATCCGTCACGCACATCGGGTAAGGCCCGCGATACAATTACCGACATTGAATAATCAATGTAGGCGGTCTTCATCTCTTCTTCGATGTTAATCTTAATGATTTTTTCTCCTTCTGGCATATTACTTGGTTGTTAGCGTTTCTTTGTTAAAACTCAATTTGATACTCGCAGTTGAAATTACTTACTGCTTTTTCAAAACGGACACGAAATTACTCTTACATCTGCCTTGTAACACAAAAACTTTTCCACACACAAACAAACCCTTGTTGAAAAAAACAACACTGCCATAATTTCACTAAAAACAAGCTAAATACTTTTGTTGATAGCTAACGAAGATGTGGTTTGATTATTGAAAGAGCTAAACTTTAACTATTTTTGCAAATGGAATCAAAATTTTCACCAAGAGTAAAAGACGTTTTGTCTTTTAGCCGCGAAGAATCGCTCCGATTAGGACATGATTATTTAGGCACTGAGCATTTGATGCTTGGAATGATACGCGAAGGGGAAGGAAAAGCTCTTAAAATGCTTACAACTTTGGGCGTGGACTTAGGCGATTTTCGTAAGAAGCTCGAAAATGCTTTGAAAGGTTCTGCTACAAACCGACGGGTTTCTATCGGAAATATGCCTTTGATTAAAGCCGCCGAAAAAGCATTGAAAATCACCTATCTTGAAGCAAAAATTGACAAAAGCGAAACAATTGGCACCGAACATCTTCTTTTAGCTATTCTGAAAGATGAAGACAACGGTGCAAGCAAAATACTAAAACTAAACTACGATATAGATTACACTATGGTAAGAAAAGAACTGGAAGAATTTGGCGATACAAACCTGGAAGCCAAATACAAAGAATTGCCACGGGCTGAAAGGGCTTCGTCGGCGGAGGATGATGATGCTGACGATGCGGCAGGAAATCCGTTTGGAGGGTCGCCTACTCGCAAAGCTGGCGAGAACAAGAATAGCAAAACACCTGTTTTGGATAATTTTGGAAGAGATTTAACCAAATCTGCCGAAGATGGCAAACTTGATCCAATTGTGGGGCGTGAGAAAGAAATTGAGCGGGTGTCACAAATTTTATCTCGCCGCAAAAAGAACAATCCTATATTAATAGGTGAACCTGGCGTGGGTAAATCGGCCATTGCAGAAGGCTTGGCGTTGCGAATTGTGCAGCGTAAAGTTTCGAGAGTTTTATTTAACAAACGTGTTGTAACGCTTGATTTAGCTTCACTTGTTGCCGGAACAAAATATCGTGGACAGTTTGAAGAGCGGATGAAAGCCGTGATGAACGAACTCGAAAAATCTCCCGATGTAATTTTATTTATTGACGAAATACATACTATTATAGGGGCTGGTGGTGCAAGCGGTTCTTTAGATGCCAGCAATATGTTCAAACCGGCTTTGGCTCGGGGCGAAATCCAATGCATCGGTGCAACAACCCTTGATGAATACCGTCAGTATATTGAAAAAGATGGAGCTTTAGATCGTCGTTTCCAAAAGGTTTTGGTTGAACCAACCTCTCCCGATGAAACCTTGGAGATTCTCAATAACATTAAAGCTAAATACGAAGATCATCACAACGTAATTTATACCGACGAGGCATTGAAAGCTTGTGTTTCGCTTACGCAACGCTACATTGCCGATCGTCATTTGCCTGACAAAGCAATTGATGCTTTAGATGAAGCGGGATCGCGGGTTCACATCACCAATATTAAAGTACCTGAAAATATTGTTGAAGTTGAAAAGAAGATTGAAGCCGTGAAGGAAGAGAAAAATCGTGTAGTGCGTAGTCAGAAATACGAAGAAGCTGCAAGTTTGCGTGATAAAGAGCGTTTGCTACTCGAAGAATTAGAACGCGAGAAAAAGAAATGGGAAGAAGAAACCCGAAATAATCGTGAGTTGGTAACAGAAGACAATGTGGCGGAAGTTGTGTCAATGATGACAGGTATTCCGGTGCAAAGGGTGGCTCAAAACGAAGGCGATAAACTGATGAAGATGTTTGCCCAAATTGGCGACAAGGTTATTGGTCAGGAAGAAGCTATTAAGAAAGTGGTAAAAGCCATTCAGCGGAATCGTGCCGGACTTAAAGATCCAAACAAACCAATCGGTTCGTTTATTTTCTTAGGTCCAACTGGAGTTGGTAAAACTCAATTAGCAAAAATCATTTCCAGATATTTGTTTGATAGCGAAGAAGCGATGATTCGTATTGATATGAGCGAATATATGGAAAAATTCTCGGTTAGCCGTTTGATTGGAGCACCTCCCGGATATGTTGGCTACGAAGAAGGTGGACAGCTTACTGAAAAAGTTCGCCGTAAGCCATACAGTGTTGTGCTTTTAGATGAGATTGAAAAAGCACACCCTGATGTGTTTAACCTATTGCTTCAAGCTCTTGATGATGGGCAAATGACTGATAGTTTAGGCAGGAAAGTGGACTTCAAAAACACTATAATTATAATGACTTCAAATATTGGAAGTCGCCAACTGAAAGATTTCGGACAAGGAGTGGGTTTTGCTACGTCAGCAAAAACTAATCAAAGCACCGAGCATAACCGTGGTGTGATTGAACAAGCCTTAAAACGTGCTTTTGCTCCCGAGTTCCTAAATCGTATTGATGATGTGGTGATGTTCAATAGTCTTGAGCGTGAAGACATCCATAAAATTATTGATATTGAGTTGGAACACCTTTACAAACGAATCAGCACTTTGGGCTATACCTTAAATCTTACCGAAGACGCAAAAGATTTTGTTGCCGATAAAGGTTTTGATATCCAGTTTGGAGCAAGACCATTAAAAAGAGCTATCCAAAAATATCTTGAAGATCCATTAGCCGAACATATTATCGGTTCTACGCTGCACGAAGGCGACACCATATTAGTGGAGAAACCTGCTGATAAAGACGAACTTAAATTTTCAATCACTAAACCAAGCGACACCGAAAAGAAGAAAAAGAAGGCGTAATTAGGTCGGAAAAATTTGTGCTCATAACTAAATTATCAATTTATTTTGGGTTAATTAATTGAATTTCAATAGATTAAATACATATTAATTTTATTTGGAGATTTAATTATTACATTTATCTTTGCGGCGTTATTAACAACCCCCAAACAAAAAACAAAAAATGAAAAAAGTATTTGCATTTGCCCTTGTAGCTGGAATGGCTGCATTAGTTGCTTGCGGACCTTCAGCTGCTGAAAAAGAGGCTGCAGAAAAAGCTAAACAAGATTCTATCGCTGCTTCTGAGCAAGCTCGTATGGATTCTATCGCTGCTGCTGAAGCTGCTGCTGCTGCTACAGTTGACACAGCTGCTGCTGCTGCACCTGCTGCTGAAGCTGCACCTGCTCACCACTAATCAGAGCAAAACGAAATTAAAAGGCTACCCAATGGGTGGCCTTTTTTTGTTTTATAATATTTGCTACATTTGTAAAAACTTTGACTATGACAGTTCGCCAAGTTTATAATCCTAAAAACAACCAAATCATTATCAACCTGCCAGAAACCTTTAAAGGTAAGAAACATGTGGTGGTTACGATTGATGATGCTGTTGATACTAAGGCTGAAAAGTTCTTACAAATAAAAAATGCAGCTTTCGACCCACTATTTTTAGCCGATGTTAAAAGTATTAACGATGATTTTGAAAGATTAGAAGACGAAATCCTATGAATATTCTAAAATGGAATATTTATCGAGCGAATCTTGACCCTATTGTTGGTTCTGAACAAGGTAAATCGAGGCCCGTGCTTGTAATTAGTGAAAATGCCATAAACGATGTTCTAAATACTGTGAATGTATTACCTATCACTACAAGAAAACATGAACGAATAGTATATCCAAATGAGTCATTACTAGAAAAAGGACTGTTTGGATTGCCAAACGAATCAATTGTTCTTTGCCATCAAATTGGAACACTCGACAAGCAAAGACTTACGATTAAATATGGAGAAATAGCAGATTCAAACAAGCAGTTGGATATAATTGAAGCTTTGTGTTTTCAATTGGGCATTGATAGGTTTTCATGATGCTATCTCAAAATAGATATTGATTAATCGTTTCTCTTGTTAATCCTTAACTCTTGCACACTCCGTTCCTGGCAATGGAGCGACCGAACATCGCTTCAACTGCATGCCAATAACCGAAATGTCTCTATCAACCTTCGAGACCGATTTCCTTGGCCATATACTCAGTCTGAAGCCGATGATTTCCTTCATATTTCAACATTTGAGCCTCTAACACTTTATGCTGCAATTGATATTAATGGCGAAGCTGTTGGAGGAATAGGCATTGAACCATTTGACGACGTAAACCGCTATGGCTGCGAAATTGGCTATTGGCTTTCAGAACGCTACTGGAACAAGGGCATTATGACCGAAGTTGTAGCTGCTTATTCCAATTATATTTTTGAAAACACCGAGTTTGTAAGGTTGGAAGCCCACGTTTTTGGCTGGAATCGAGGTTCGGGCAAAGTGCTTGAAAAATGCGGATTCGAGTTTGAAGGAGCTCATCGAAAAGCCTGCTTTAAAGACGGTAAATGGTGCGATATGATTATTTATGCCAAAGTAAGGTAAGTGTGCCGCATTTACTTAATACCTAATACTCATTACTTAATACTTTTCAATGTCCCTCAACACACTCTTCTCTAATAAAAGAACAGGTCGTGCAAGCCTCGCATCGGGCGAAGAAGCCCGCACTGAATACCAACGCGATTTCGACAGAATAATATTTGCTTCCGCTTTTCGCAGGTTACAAAACAAAACTCAGGTTTTCCCATTACCGGGAAGTGTCTTTGTACATAATCGGCTTACGCATAGCTTAGAGGTTGCTTCCGTAGGTCGCTCGTTGGGCAGCTTGATTGGCGATTTCATTGTGGATAAATACGCAGCAGATTTAACCGAAGAAAGTTCGCAATTTTATAAGCACAGTTTGTATAACGTTATTTCATCGGCTTGTTTATGCCACGATATTGGCAACCCGGCATTTGGGCATTCGGGCGAAGATGCAATTGCCAGTTTTTTTTCTAAAAACGAAAGCACTTTAAAGTCGAATTTCAGCTTAGCAGAATGGGCCGATTTTGTGAATTTTGAAGGAAATTCAAACGCTATTCGCACCCTCACCCAACAGCAGCAGGGCAAAACAGAAGGCGGAATTCAATTAACGTATACCACTTTGGCTTCCATAATAAAATATCCCTGCGAAGCCACCGCCAAAACCAAGGGTATTATTCACCGCAAGAAGTTTGGCTTTTTTCAATCGGAAAAGGAAACCTTTTTAGATATAGCTGAGAAAACAACCATGGTGAAGGATTCCGATAATCCACTTATCTATTTCCGACACCCGTTTGTGTGGCTTGTGGAAGCTGCCGATGATATTTGCTATACCATTATTGACCTTGAAGATGCTCATCGCTTAGGCATTGTAGAATTCAGCACCTGCAAAGAATTAATGATAAACTTAATTAAATCGGATGGAACAAGTGACTTGAAAAAGGTAGAAGCACAGCTAGAGAAAATCACAAATAAAAATGACAAAATTGCCTTTCTTCGAGCCAAATCCATTGGCTTTTTAATTGAAAATGCGAAACGCACTTACGAAGCAAACTTTGAATCAATTGTAAACACTACGTTCAAAACTCCGCTTTTAGATGTGGTGAATACTCATAGCAGCGGTGCAATTTCGGCTATAGTGAAATTTTCGGTGGAAAATATTTACAATCACCGCTCGGTGGTGGAGATTGAAAATGCCGGATATAATGTAATGTATGAATTATTGCAACATTTTGTGCCGCCTGCCTTAAAAGATAAAGATTCCAGAACAAAGTCTGAACAAATGGCTCTAAAACTTTTGCCTCCACAATTCATTTATGAAAATGAATCGGCTTACCGAAAAACTTTGGGCGTTCTTGATTATGTGTCTGGAATGACAGATAACTATGCCACCGACCTTTATCGAAAAATTAAAGGGATAGATATTGGGATGACGGTGTAAGAGATTAAGCTAATTTGAGTAAGCCTTTATTAATTTATATTTGCTGCCTTAAACTATGCCGAAAATTGTATGAAGCCCAATCAAACTAACCTGTTTAGGCTTTCGTTTATTTTATTGCTTTCAATTTTTTGTTTTGCTCAAATGGCATTGAGCCAGGGCTTAATGATTGTTGGTACGGTTAAAGAAGGCAAGAAAAACTTAGGGGGTGTAACGATTAAATACATTCAGGGAGGGCGGCAGATGTACACCACATCGTCTTCTGAATCGGGCAAAGTGGAATATGGTTTGGCCCTAAATACCAATTATATTGTAGAATTTTCTAAGGAAGGTTATGTAACCAAGAAGTTGCAATTCTTAACTGCTGTTCCGCCTGGTGACACAATTGCCACCCAATCGGTATTCAACTTTGTGGTCGAACTGTTTAAGAAATCGGATGAAAAAGATGCCGGAGTATATGTAAATCCTGTAGCAAAAATCAATTGGGACGAGAAGACCAGTGATTTTAACTACGACATAGATTACAGTATGGAATTTCAGAAGAAGGAAGAGGAAGCCGAAAAGCAGGAAGCAAAGGCCGCTAAAGAGAAAGAAGCCGCTGCAAATAAAGCCGCTGCTGATGCCGCCAAACAAGCTGCCGCCGAGGTTAAAGCCAAGGCCGAGGCCGAGAAAAAAGCCAAAGCAGACGAAGAAAAGCGTATAGCTGATGAAGCTAAAGCAAAAGCCGAAGCTGAAAAACAAGCTCAGAAAGTGGCTGAACTAAAAGAAAAGGAAGAGTTAAAACAAAAGGCAGCGTTAGCTCAAGCCAAGCAGGATTCGATTGCCGCCTCGGAGAAAAAAGAAGCATTGGCAAAGGCCGAAGAAGAAAACAGATTGGCAAATGAAGCGAAAGCAAAAATAGAAGCCGAAAGGCAAGCAAAGATTGCTGCTGAGCTAAAAGCAAAAGAAGAATTAAAACAGAAAGCCGCTTTAGCCGAAGCACAAGTTGCCGAAGAAAAACGAAATGCTGAACTTGCAAAAACCAATGCTGAGGCTCAAAAACAAGCAGCATTAGCTCAGGCAAAACTCGAAGAAGAACAACGGATGCAAGCTGATATTGCTCTAAAAGCTAAAGAAGCCGAACAAAAGAAATTGGCTCCCACCCAAGCCGAACAAGAAAAACGGAATGCCGAAGCAGCAAAAGCTTTGCAAGCAAAACAAGAGGAAGAACGAAAACAGGCCTTGGCAAGAGAGGAAGAAGAAAAGCGAAAATTAGCCCAATCGCAAGAAAGCGATATTGATAAACAATTGGCTCTAGAAGCCGAAATTCAAAAGGCCGAAGAAGCGGCAAAGCGGGCCGAATTGGTGAGAAAAGCTAAGGAAGCCGCCGCTGCAAACCCGAATCCTGTTGTTCAACCCCAAACAATTTCGTATGAGGAGGAAATGCGGAAAAAGCAGGAAAAAGCATTAGAAGAAGTTAGAATAGGGAAACAAAAAGCTCAGGAAAAGAAAGAGCAGGAAGAGTCGAATCGCTTATTTGCCCTTCAGCAAGCTAAGGAAGAAAGCGAACGCCGAAGATTAGCCGCTATTGGTGAAGAGCAAATTTATAAAGACGAAATGCGGGCTAAAAAAGCTCACGAAGATGAAGAGAAAGCTAAACTACAGGGTGAAGAAAAAGAAAAATATGTTACCGATTTGCTTGATTCCGAACGCAAAAAGGCCGAAGAGAAGCTACGAGGAGAGATAGAACGAAATATCCGCAAGGAACTGGAAGCAAAATATACCGCCGAACAAAAAGCCCGTATTTTAGAAGAAGAAGCCGCAGAGCGAGAAAAGCATAAGTTGGAAACCCAGCAGGAAAAAGATTTGCGAATGGCCGATTATCAGCAAAAGAAAGAAGAATTGCTACTAAAAACAGCTAATTATCGCGAAACTACTAAAGCGTATAAAGATTCCATTCGGATTGCTCAAGTGGGCGAAGTGGCCTACAAAAAGCAGGTTTCTTTGGAAAGTACCACCGCTGTAAAAGAAGAACGTAAATTGACTCGTGAGCAACAGTTGGCTAAAGCAGCCCAAGTTCGGGATTCGGTAAAAATTGTTCAGGTCGCAGAAAAAGAAAAGCAAAAAGCTGAATATCAAGTAAACAAAGAAATAACTGCCGAAAAAGCCACTGCATTTCGAGAAAATTTAAAAACTCAGAAAACCGAAGTACGCACCGAACAAGTTGCCCAAAATGCATACAATAAAGAGGTTTCTACTTTAAAAGCAACTGCTATAAAAGAAGAACGCAAACAAAGTCGTGAGGAACAATTAGCCGAGGAGGCCCGTGTGCGTGATTCGGTGAAAATTGCTTTAGCTGCCGAAAAAGAACGTAAGCAAGCGGAGTACATGGAATCGAAAGCCAACACTGAAGTGAAGGTTAAGGAATACAGAGAGCAAACCAAAGCTGAAAAAGATTCTATTCGCAAAGCACAAGTGGAAGCAAATGCCGCCGCAGCCGAAGCTGCACAAAAAGCGTTGAATTCATACAAAGAGGAAAAAGTTCGTACACGGGAAGAGCAGTTGGCCTTCGACAAAATGAAAAAGGATTCGGCAATGGCTGCAAAAGCTCTTGAATTGGCCATGCAAAAAGACAAGGAAAATACCTTAAAAGCAGAAGCTCAGGCCTTAGCTGCTACCAAGAAGCAAGAACTTGAACAGTCAAAAACAGATCAAAAACAAGCTAACCAAACCCGAAACGAAGAACAATGGGCAGCTTTGAGCGATTTCAAGGCGAAACAAGATTTTGAAAAGAAATCTACATATATGGCCAAACAGGATGTTTTGGAAAAGAAAGCTTCTATTGAGCAGGAATTAAGAGCCAAATTGGAGGCTGAATATTCGGCCAAGAACGGACAGATTTCGGCGGCTCCGCAAGTGAAATCCAAAGCGGATTATATGGAAGAGTTGGCCAAAAAGTATCCCGAAGGTGTTTCGGAAGATTTGATTCAAGAACCCAACAAAGTAATTACCCGAGTAATTGTGAATCGTGGTGGTGGAAATATTGTGGAGTTCCAAAAGGTAAAATGGAACTGGGGGGGAGTTTATTACTTCAAAAATGGCGAAAACG
>CANJNG010000046.1 GCA_947475205.1 Bacteroidota bacterium | reverse complement strand
CATATATATAAAATAATATTATCGATTTCATAAAATACATATTAATGTATATAAATATATACTATTTATTATAACTTCTCATATAATTTCAATAACATACATAGTAATTATTTATTAATATATACTAAATATACATACATCTTTTGTATTTATAATTAATTATTACATAATTAATTCAACATCTATTTCATTTATATTTTAATCTGATATTTATATTAGCAAATACTTAGTCAGTATTAGATGATAAGAGTATGTTCTGAGTATGTAAATGGCGTGCATGGGTTGGCATTGCACTCGTTTACATTAGCTTTGGACTAAGGTATAAATACCTCTAAATGAATAAGGATTTAGGCTGAAAATAGTATGGCTTTCCGCTACCTCAATATCTGCAACCTGTAAGCATCGAGCTTAATGAGGATAAATAGCAGAATGGTGAAGGACCACAATGACGACCCTCCATAGCTGATGAAGGGCAGTGGAATACCGATAACGGGCAGCAAGCCCACCGTCATACCTATATTAATAGTGAAGTGGAACAGAAGGATGGAGGCCACACCATAGCCATAGATTCGGGTGAAGGCCGAACGCTGTCGCTCGGCAACAAACACCACCCGCAACAGCAAGAGTATAAACAGAATTATGATAACCAGGCTACCTACAAAACCCCATTCTTCGCCCACGGTGCAGAAAATAAAGTCGGTGCTTTGTTCGGGAACAAAGTCATACTTGGTTTGCGTGCCTTGCAGAAATCCTTTCCCCAAAAAACCACCACTACCGATGGCTATTTTGCTTTGATTCACATTATAGCCCGCTCCTTTGTTGTCGGTTTTCTTACCTAAAAGAATTTCAATCCGTTCTTTTTGGTGGGGCTGAAGTTTATCGAAAGCCAGATTTACCCCCATCACCATCCCAATCATAATGGCAGAAAGACCGCAGACTATGAAAAAGTTTTTCCAGTTGCGGGGAATAGCCATGAACATAAGTGCAGTTATAATTCCCACCCCAACCAATAAATACAATTGTGGGAAAAGCAGACTCAAGATAGCCAAAACACCCACCCCTGCTCCGAATAACAGGAAGCTACTCGATAAGCCTTCGCGATAGAGAACAAAGATGAAGGACGTAAACACCAATGCCGACCCAGTGTCATTTTGAGCTAAAATAAGGAAAAACGGCAGACCAATAACACATACGGCTTTCACCTTGGTATCGAAATCTTCCATCTTTATATTAAGCTGGCTCAGGAATTTGGCCAAAGCCAAATTAGCGGCAAACTTGGCAAACTCGGCTGCCTGAATCTGAAATCCGCCTATCTCTATCCAAGCCTTTTGCCCATTAATATCGCGGGCCAAAAGCGGGGTAGCCAGCAGCAACAGCATAGTGGCAATATATATCGGCCAACTGAAAGCGGCATAAAACTTCCCGTCTATAACCATCACAATTATGGCAAGAAAGAACGACGTTCCTATCCAAATCATTTGCTTGCCATAATTTTGTGTGATATCAAAAATGTTCTGGTGCTCTTCGTTATACACGGCTGCATAAATATTCATCCATCCCAGTAAAACCAGTACCACATAGAGGGCTACCAACCAAATATCAATACCTTCGAGTAAGTGTTTCTGATTTCTCATATTTCTCGCTGTTTGGCTTGTTTGCGGGGACGTTTAATTGGAGCCGGGCCGCTTTTCTTCTTCGGCATTGGTTCTTTGCTCACTTTAGTTTTCTCAGATTTTTCGGCTTCTTTCGATGGCTTCAGAGCTTTCAATGCACGTTTGCGTTCGTCTTTCTTACGTTCCTCTTCTATTAATTGCTTCCGCATAAGATCTTCCCGCTCAGCACGTTTCACCGAATCCAGTCGGGTTTCTTCCTTCTTCTGCTTTAGGCTGTCGGCCTGGAACAAATTAACCTTCGCTTTTAAGCTGTCGGGCAGGAGGTTGGCTTTCAGTAATAGTTCTTCCATTTCGGGGCGGCTAATGCTGTCTTTCAAATACAATTCGGCCATAAGGGAAGCAATAGGAGCGGCATAAGTGGATCCGAAACCGGCATTTTCTACCATTACCGCAATGGCAATTTGGGGGTTTTCGATGGGGGCGAAACACACAAACAAACTATGGTCTTTTCCGTGAGGATTTTGAGCCGTTCCGGTTTTGCCGCACATACTTATTCCCGGAATTTGTACCCGGCTACCCGTTCCGGCCAACATTACCTGCTCCATTCCCAAAATCACGTTATCGTAATACACCCGGTCTATTTTGGTTTTGTGAACTGCCGTGTATTTAGTGAAAGGTTTCCCATCAATGGCTTTCACAATGTGGGGCGAAACGTAATATCCCCGATTAGCAATCAGAGCCACCATATTGGCCATTTGCAAGGGGGTAGCCCCCAATTCGCCTTGCCCTATGGCCAGTGAAATAACCGATACGGCACGCCACCTGTTTTTGCCATGATATTTATCGTAGTAGTCGCCCGTCGGCACAATCCCCTTCAATTCGTTGGGCAAATCGGTATTGAATTTCTGCCCAAAGCCAAAACTCAAAACGTGTTCACGCCACATATTATAGCCCTCTCTCACTGTCTTTCGGCTTTCGATAATAGACTTAAAGGTATTACAGAAATAAGCATTGCAGCTATACTGAATGGCTCCGTTCAGGTTCAAGGGGCTGGGATGTGCAGTGCCTTTCATGTGGCATCCGATGTGCAAACTACCATAGCTCACCCCACGGTTACACCCATAAACCGTAGTGGAAAAAAGTACCTGTTCCTGCTGACCAATCAAGGCATCGGCTAACTTAAAGGTACTGCCAGGGGGATACATAGCCATCAAAGCCCGGTTAAATAACGGCTTCAGTGGGTTAAGGGCCAACATGCGGTAGTTTTTGCTTCGCACCCGCCCCACGAGCTTGTTGGGGTCATAAGCAGGTGATGAGACCAAGGCCAAAATCTCACCGGTTTTAGGTTCGATGGCCACTACGCTACCTATTTTATTCTGAAAGAGCTTTTCACCGTATTTCTGCAATTGAAGATCGAGGGTAGAAGTGAGTTTCGAACCTGCTTTGCCAATGGTGTCATATTGCCCATCCATATAATGCCCTTTCTCCCGGCCATGCACATCTACCATCATCACTTTTGTGCCTTTCTGCCCCCGCAGATATTCTTCGTAGCTTTTTTCCATCCCGCTCATCCCTATGTAGTCGCCGAGTTTATAGTACGGATTGGCCGCAATCATCTTCTCATTTACCTCACCCACATAGCCCAATAAGTGAGCAGCAGCTTTGTCTTTATACTTCCTCAGCGTACGCACTTGGCAATAAAACCCTCCGAATTTGTATAGCTTTTCCTGAAACACGGCATACGTTTCTTTATCCAATTGCGGCTCGAAAATGCTGGGCTTGTAGCGAGAATAGACTTTAATTTTCTTCATCCGCTCAATGAAATCGGCTTTAGAGATATCCAAAATATTACACAGGTCGAGTGTATCTAAACCCTTTATTTGACGGGGAATAACCATTAAATCGTAAGCCGCTTCGTTGGTTACCATTTGTCGGCCTTTGCGGTCGTAAATTATACCCCGTGCCGGGAACTCGGTAACGTATCGCAACACATTGTTGTTGGCACTCAGCTTGTAGCTATCGTCCAATACCTGAATGTAAAACAAGCGGGCAGCAAACACCAGACCCACCACCAAACAGATGCTGATGAACACATATTGTCGCTCGAAACTTCGCTGATCCAGAGTATTTAATTTTGTACGAAAATCAATACGGCAAGCATAGCCTTAGCGGTAATGATAAAAACTTTTGAACTTAGGGTGTTTAGTAATGGAAGATAAAATTTGTATCCAATCTTTAATGTTTTATCTCATTAACCTCACCCAATTCAAGTTTCATCAACAGCCCCCTTTTCTTGCTAATAACTCAATCAGCAAGAAGAGTATAATTTGAGCAATAATGGGACTTGAAATTACAATAACATACTCTCGCCATCCCACAACAGATGTTTTCTTTATGTGTATCATAATCACCTTTAAAGTTCCAACGATTGCAAACAAAATATTTAATGGCATAAAGATGAACATCCCAATATACATCCCAAATGTGTCGGGGTCAATTGCCCAAATAAATCCTAAAGCATTTGTAATAGCTAATGCAATGATAAAATAATGGGTAAATGGACGCATAGTATTACTGTACTGAAAAAGCATAAAGCCCTACCCAAAAACGAATCTACCTCACCACAAACCGATATGCCCGGCTAAATCTTTCGGTTTTCAGTAAACTGAAATACATCCCTGCATTGTAATTCGAAAGGTTCCTTTTCAGGATTTCTTTACCTAAAAATGCCTTCTTTGCGAAAATGGTTTCCATTATTTTGCCCCGCGAATTGAGCAGTAGCACTTCAATATTCTCAGGTTTAGAAGTTGAAATCTCCATCGTAATATTATCGGTGGCCGGATTAGGATAAAGCGAAAGCAAGGCGGGCTCTTCAATTGTTTTCTCTTTGGCTGAAACCGCAATATCGTTAAGATAAACTTCAAAAATCCGGCTACTGGCGAAACTCAGGGTGGGGTCGGTTGCACTAATGTTCGCCTCGGGACTTTCGATACCTCCAACAATATGGCCAACCAAAGTTCTGCCGTTTATTGCATCCAATTTTAGCACACCATTTGCATATTTCTGAATAGTTGGCAATGGAATAAAACTGGCATTTGACCCTAAAAAACCCGGCATAGTGATAGGCAATAGCGATTCTACTAAACTGCTATCAGCATGGCGAGATACGCAGCTTATGGTTTTCACAAATGGAACTAAGGAGTCGGTAATCAAAGTGTTTGAAACCGTATCGAACCTATACATACTCTCACCACCAAAAAACACAGCATGCATGGCATTGGCGGCAGAATCGTAAAGCGGCATTACGGCATTGTGATACTGACTAAGGTTTTGGTTGAAGCCGGGAATGTGGTTAATTCCGTTACTATTTAAATCAATACTTGTATAATAAGGGATATTAATCCCTTTCTGAAAAACGCCTGAAAAAGCTGTAAACCCTTCCTGCCCGTCTGGGTATATCTGCGGAACTAAGTTGTAATCTCTCCTGTGGAAATTAAGGGTATCTTCAATAATCTGAAAACCAATAAGCGACATAGTTGTGCCATCATCGCTTATGTTGAATTTCTTTACCGCATTGCTATAGGTTTGTGTATAGAAATTGCCGATGCTATTGTGGCTATAGGTACCATCAAAACGATGTCCGAAAACCAAATAAAAACTATTCCCAAGTTTCTGCAAATTTGCTCCGCAGATGGCCAAATTACTATCTAGAATCTGACGAAAATAGGGGCTAATGTCTGTGTTGGTTTCCACTGCATTCACCAAACCCTGAACATCAACAGCAGTAAGCGTTTGGAAAGTTTCAAACCGATTGGCAGCAGCTTTCCAACCATATCCACTAACCATATACAAAGTATTTCCATCCTGAAAATACTGCATATTGCTCGAATTAATGCTTTCCTCTAAAGTATCGGCAAGCGAAGCTGTGGGGGTTGAATTAACCGTAGAGCTATTTATATCAATTACCCATATCGCAGCATTAGCATTCTCCGTAGGGAATCCATCATTCGTATGAAAACCATGCAATCCATTAGTTCGTCCACCTATGAATAACCATTTCCCGTTAAACTCTGCGTGAGCTCCCGAATGAATAGCTGGATAGTTGGGTACAGAAATTTCCGTTAATTCAACACTAAATCCTGATTGAGCAAAAGAAGTGAAGCTAATCAGAAATCCTATCCCAAAGAAAATTAAACGTTTCACCATGCCTAGGCTTGTGATTTAGCATAGTCTGCTAAAAAGGTAGCCAAGCCCGAATCGGTCAGCGGATGCTTTACCAAACCTAAAATCACCGAAAGCGGACACGTTGCTACATCGGCACCAATTTCAGCACACTTAATCAAGTGCATAGTGTGGCGAATGCTTGCCGCCAAGATTTGAGTTTCGTAGCCATAGTTATCATAAATCAATCTAATTTGGGAAATGAGTTCCAAGCCATCTTGATTAATATCATCCAATCTACCCAAGAAAGGCGAAACATAAGTAGCTCCTGCTTTTGCAGCCAAGAGGGCTTGTCCGGCAGAAAAAACCAAGGTGCAATTGGTTTTAATACCTTTCTCTGAGAAATACTTTAGGGCTTTGATACCATCTTTAACCATGGGCACTTTCACCACTATGCGGGGGTGTAATGAAGCCAAAAACTCACCTTCCCGAATAATTCCAGCAAAGTCTGTAGAGATTACTTCGGCACTTACATCGCCATCCGAGATATTACATATATCTACATAGTGCTTAAAAATAGCTTCGTTTCCTTTGATGCCTTCCTTGGCCATCAATGAAGGATTGGTAGTAACTCCGTCTAAAACGCCAAGTTCTTGTGCTTCTTTAATTTGAGCAAGATTGGCAGTATCAATAAAAAATTTCATGTTGAAATCGGGTTTAGGTTAGGCCGCAAAAGTACCTTTATGCACTTCACCGCTTTAGCAAAGTATTTAACAAAGTATTAACGGTGAAATTTTTAATGCCCTCTAAATATTCAAGTTTGTAAACCTAAACTTCTCTCCGTCAAAAAGCCCTTTGTCGCTTATTTTTAGCGAAGGAATTACGAGCAAGGCCATAAACGAAAGGGTCATAAACGGTGCATCAAGCTGGCAACCCATTTCTTTCACCTTTTGGTCGAGTAACGTATAGGCTTCCGCTACTTCGGTGGCGGGCTTGTTGGTCATTATTCCGGCAATGGGTAGGGGAAGTGCCTGTTTATTTTCACCATGAGCCACGCTTATTCCCCCAAAGTGTTCGATTATGAGATTGATAGCCTGGCACAAATCCTCGTCGTTTGTCCCCACGGCCACTATGTTATGGCTGTCGTGAGCCACACAACTGGCCAAAGCACCTTTCTTTAAGCCAAAGTTCGTTATAAATGCTACCGAAGGTTCAGCATCAAAATAGCGGTTTACAACCACAATTTTCAAAATGTCCTTTTCTAAACTGGGAAGTAATTCACCGTTTCTACTTTCTAATTCTTCCACGAGGCTTCCGGTAATTAATTGTCGGTTTCGGGCTTCAATTACCCGCACTCTTCCCTTTCCTTTTACTTTCAATTGCTTTGGAAATACAGGGGAACAGTTAAATTTGTTGATGATTCTGAAATCGGCAGTTTCAATGTTCGACAAACCATTTTCGGCAACGCAAATCCCATTAATATATGTGGCTAAAACATCAAAGCTTTTCAAATCGTTAAGAACAATGAAATCGGCATTATCGCCTTGGTTTAGTAAACCCAGCGGAAGTTTATAATGTTTTGCAGGAAGAATACAGGCCGCATAAAGCACATCAAACAAATCAAAACCTGCATCTATGGCTCTTTTTACCAATTGATTTATGTGACCAAGCATCAAATCGTCGGGGTGTTTATCGTCCGAACAAAACATAATTTGTCCCGGAAATAGTTTGATTAAATGAATCAGCACATCAAAGTTCTTAGCTGCACTTCCTTCCCTGATCAAAACCTTCATCCCAAGTTCAAGTTTCTCCAACCCTTCATCATAAGTAAAACATTCATGGTCTGTTGTGATGCCCGCTTCTACATATTTCTGAAGCGGAATTCCTGTTACAGCCGGACAATGGCCATCGATGGGCTTGCCCGAATCTTTTGCCGCCTGCAACTTCAAAAGCATCTCCGCGTCGTTGTTTATTACCGCTGGGTAATTCATCACTTCGGCCAAATACCAAATGTCCGGGTGGTTCATTAGTTGCTTTATCCCATTTGCATCAATCGCATCACCGGCGGTTTCAAAAATGGTGGCGGGCACACAACTTGGAGCCCCGAAATAGAAATGAAATGGAACAGTTTTGCCATTCTCAATCATATATTCCACCCCTTCAATTCCCATAACGTTAGCTATTTCGTGTGGGTCGCTAATGGTAGCCACCGTGCCATGAAGCACCGCTATTTTTGCAAACTCCGCCGGAAGCAGCATACTGCTTTCAATATGAATGTGCGAATCAATAAAGCCCGGCAAAATGTAATGAGGCACATCTTCCTCAATTCGTTCGATGCTCTCTATTTTTGAGCCTTCAATAGTAATTTGAGCCGGAAAAATGCTTCGGGAAGTTATGTTGATATAGTTTGCTTTTATTTTCAAAGGGAAAGATGATTAACTGTTGTGCGTCATTGCTAGGTTAGTCCCGAAGCAATCTCGCATTTAGGTAGAGATTTTGGATTTGTTATTTGTTCTTCAAAGGAATCCAAGAGCTAACGGTTGCTTCACGAGTACGTTCGCAATGACGAAACCTTTTTTCTCGAATTTATTTATTGTAATGTCTTTATTTCCTAATCCTTCAACAACTCCTTAATCTTAGCAAAGAATCCGGTTTTCTTCTCGGTATCAAAACCCGGACGATTTAGCCTGTCCATGAACTCCTGCTCGTTAATAGCCCGATGAAGGTATGGAATGGTTTTCACTTTCCTGAAATTTTCAGGCTTCTTCCAAGGGTTGAATTCAAAATAGAAATCGACATCAACTTCCAAAATATTCACTTCGTTTGAACTAACTGACGAATCCATATTATAGTGCCATGATGGCATTTCTGCCGGAATACAGATTAATTGAATGGCTAACCGTAAATCATTGGTTTTATTGACGGCCGAATAATGCACAATGCTATCGTCTAAAATGACACATTCGCCAGCTGTAGTTTCTAAAGGAATCAAATGCCTTTCAATAATTTCTTTTTTTATTGCATCTAATTCCCAAGGAACCATTGGCCCACGCACTTCGCCAAAACGCTTGTGGCTACCCGGTACAACCTGCAAAGTCCCATTTTCTACAGTAGAATCCACCAGCGGACACCATATTGAAATGGTAGAGCATTTGCGTTCGTTGGCAAAAGCCCAGTTTTGATGCAGTGGTACTTCGCCTGTTTCGGTTTGCTTGCGGATATAATTGGCAATAATGGGTTTGTAGTTGTCTAAAATAGCATCAGTGGCTACTTTGAATCGTTTGGTGATTATGTCGAACACCTTTCGTTTATAGTCTGGATTCTTATCAATAAACGTAAAGTCATAGGTAATAGCATTACTATTTTGCACCCCGGTTTCCCCGGCAGTTATTTGCCCGCCGCTGCTTGGAAGACTATCAAAAAAAAGTTGTTTCAGTTCCTCAACTTCCTCTTTTGAAATAAACGGCACTCGCACATAGCCATCTTTTTGAAACTTCACTTCAAGTTCGGGATTTAAAAATACGTTTCGCATAGTCAAAAGTACGAACTTTAATATTCACCACCATTGTTTGGGATGAAAATGCAAGAATTGAGGTACGCTGTCAGTCTTTTGACCAGTGTTTCAGGAAAAGCTATTTAGCTTTCTTCTTAGGTAGCTTAGCCTTTACCAAAGTATATGATTGTGAAACGTAGTGTTGCCATTCTGCTGCCGTAAATCGGTTTGGGTCGGTTACCAATATCCATTTATATCGACCCACATAAGGAGCAATTTCTATTCCTGCAGATTGGCAAAGCTCTTCAAATTCTTCATCCTTTACTTTCAGCGATGCAGTAAAAGGAGGTTGTAAGGAGGTGACGCAAAACATTTTGCCTCCAATGCTAAAACAGAGGTCGTTGTCCCACTTTATATCTTCAGTTACCGATTCGAGCGAGATGCAAAGGGTGCGGAGCGTTTCAATATCCATAAAAACCGAATTTAACTCATCCAGTTAATCTGGGCCTCTGCCTCCCACTTTGTAGTAGTCTTTTTCAGTTTTGTCCAGAATCCGATAGAGCTTTTCCCGGTAATATCACCAACGCCAAACTTGGATTCATTCCATCCTCCAAACGAAAAGGGTTCGCGGGGAACAGGTACACCGATGTTTACCCCTATCATTCCCGCAGAAGCATTGTCCATTACCCGACGAGCCGCACCTCCGCTTTGCGTAAACACCGAAGCCGCATTGCCATAAGGATTGCCGTTTTCGATACTAAGTGCTTCATCGAGTGTTTCGGTATGCATAATGGAAATCACAGGGCCAAAGATTTCTTCTTTTGCTACGGACATTTCGGGGGTAACACCATCTATCACGGTTGGTCCAACGTAGAAACCGCCTTCTTTTCCTTTCACAATCGTATTTCTTCCATCGACCAATATTTTAGCTCCCATTTTTTCGGCTTCGTCAATATACCGTTCGATGCGTTGCTTGGCTTGCAGGGTAATTACAGCACCCAGATTTTCGCCTGGAATAATCTTGCGTGCTTCGTCGCATAGCCTGTCAATAATGGGTTGAACTTTACCTACTGCAACCATAGCTGATGCTGCCATGCATCGCTGTCCGGCACAACCCGACATAGAAGCAGCAACATTGGAGGCTGTCATAGCCACATTGGCATCAGGAAGCACAATTAAATGATTTTTAGCTCCGCCCAGTGCTAAGCAGCGTTTGAGATTTGCACTGGCTCGGATATAAACCAATTTGGCCACTTTGGTGCTGCCTACAAACGAAACAGCATCAATTCCGGGATGGTCGCAGATGGCTTCCACAATTTCTCGGTCACCATTTACAATATTCAAAACCCCATCGGGCAATCCTGCTTCTTTTAGCAGTTCTGCCAGGCGAATCATACTCAAAGGCACTAATTCCGATGGTTTAACAATCATGGCATTGCCCAAAGTTATGGCATTGGGGATGGTCCAATTCGGCACCATATTCGGAAAGTTGAAAGGCATAATACTAGCCACTACTCCCACCGGATAATATTCTGTGCGGCATTCAACGCCCTTGCTTACCTCCAACAATTCACCCTGAATAAGCTGAGGCAAGGAACAAGCAAACTCGGTTAGTTCTATGCTTTTTTCCACTTCGGCACGAGCTTCTCCAAGCGTTTTGCCATTTTCTTCCAGCACTAATTTTGCTAGTTCGTCAATGTTTTTTTCTAATAAGGTTTTATAACGAAAGAAAACCTGCACCCGCTCTTTGATGGGCTTGTTTGCCCAGAGTTTAGCCGCTTTTTGAGCAGAAAGAACAGCTTTATCCAAATCAGCAGCATTCGACATCGCCACCCTCGAAAGCATAGAACCATCGAGTGGTGATACCACATCCATAAAGCGATTGCTGGTACTTTCAGTTTTCTGACCATTCACATAGTTGTGGGTTTCGGCGTATTTTGTTGTAAGTGTTTCCATTGTTTAAGTTTTGGAGTTCAAATGTAGCTTTATTTTTTGATTGCTTGCTCTTTTTTCGACATCAGCCAAAGCAGCCCAAACATCAGCAAACCATTAATCATCAACAGTTCGTGGCCTACCTTATAGCCGCCAAGCAGCGATACCGAGTTTTGACTAAACCAATAGCATGCCGCCGGAGGAATAATAGCTAAAAGCGGGATATACTTATCATTGGCTTTACGTTTGGTCATTATCCCGAACGCGAAAAGGCCAAGCAGGGGCCCATAAGTGTATCCGGCCAACATCAAAATGGTGTCAATAATGGCTTTATCGTTCATCATACTGAATACAATAATGCAAAGAAGTAGGATTACTGCAAAACCAATATGCACAATATTTCGGATAAGCGATTTGCTGCTTTCTGCCATCGTTTTGTTTTTCTGAAGGTGGAGAAAATCGTAATAGAAGGAGGTGGTAAGCGTAGTGAGTACCGAATCGGCACTGGAGAAAGTGGCAGCCGTAAGTCCGATGATAAAGGCCAATCCGGCAAGATTACCCAGATTGTTCAAGGCTAAGGTGGGGAACAGGCTATCGGTAATAATTTTCCCATCGGAAGCAGTAGGAACCGCAATGTGAGCCGTGTCGATATACACATATAGCAGCACCCCAAGCGAAAGGAAAAAGACATTCACCAGCACCATCACAAAACTAAAAGAAACAATGTTTTTTTGTGCTTCGCCCAGGCTTCGGCAACTCAGGTTTTTCTGCATCATATTCTGGTCGAGACCCGTCATGGCTATCGCAATAAAAAACCCGCCGATAAACTGTTTCCAGAAATAGTTCTTCTCGTTTATATCCCAAAAGAAAGTTTCCGAAAGCGGACTGTTCTTCACCGTTTTCACCATCCCAATCAAATCTAAATTCAGGTTCGATGAAATGGCTACAATACTCAAGATTACGCCTGCAAGAAGAAACAAGGACTGAAAAGTATCGGTCCACACAAGGGTCTTAATACCACCCTTGGCCGTGTAAACCAACATCAACGCAATGATGAAGGCCACCGAGGCAAAGAAGGGGATTCCCAAACCATCAAAAACAAATTTCTGCAACACCCCGGCAGCCAGAAAGAGCCTTCCTGCTGCACCAAGAGTTCTGGAAAGAATAAAAAAGAAGGAGCCTGTTTTTTCGGCATTGCCTCCAAAGCGAGTTTCGAGATAAGTGTAAATGGAAGTAAGCCCCATTTTGTAATAAATCGGCAACAAAACATAAGCAATTACAAAGTATCCTGCCAAATAGCCCAACACCAATTGCAAGTAGGCAAACTTTGCCAAACCCACCGTTCCCGGCACTGAAATAAAGGTTACGCCTGAAAGCGAATCGCCTATCATCCCGAATGCAACGGCTAACCAAGGCGAGGCATTATTACCCGTAAAATAACTGTTATTGTTGGCGTTTCGGCCAGTGTAAATAGATATAGCCACCAAAAACAGAAAGTAAACCCCTATGGCAGACAGTATGAAAAATGGTGACATTCTTTTAGATGAGTTTCCAAAAGTACAGCCTTGAGAAAGCGGAAAGCAGCGTGTTTAAGACACTTATTAACGGAGGAGGGTTAGCGGGGAGCGGATTGTTTCAATAAAACTAAACAGTTGTGGCTTTTCACTCCACCATCAGCACTAATCCTTTTAAATATTCACCTTCGGGATGAAATATAGAAACGGGATGGTCGGCGGGTTGGCGAAGGCGGTGAAGAATCCGCACACTTCGTCCGGCATCAATGGCCGCAGCCCTCACAGCACCTTCAAAAGCAGCGGAGTCGACCACCTGTGAGCAGGAAAAGGTAAAGATTATTCCGCCGCTGGCAATTCCTTTTATAGCCGATTCGTTTAAGCGTTTATAGGCTTGCAGGGCATTGTGGCGGTTTTTAATATTCTTGGCAAAAGCAGGCGGGTCGAGCACCACCAAATCAAAATCGAAAACGCCTTCTTTAATAAAGTTCATTACATCGGCTGTAATGCTTTCGTGTTTAGCGGGTTTAAACCCGTTAAGGCTTACGTTTTTTTCAACGGCCTCCATTGCCCGTTTGGAGCTATCAACAGAAACCACTTTCGTTGCTCCATTCTTCAAAGCATACATGGAAAAGCCGCCTGTGTAGCAAAAGGTATTCAGCACTTTCCGCCCTTTGGAATACTGTGCCAAAAGATTCCGGTTATCGCGTTGATCGATGAAGAAACCCGTTTTTTGACCTTTCTCAAAATCAATATCAAACTTTACCCCATTTTCGGTGAATGCCTGCACTTCCAACTCTCCAACCAAAAAGTCGTCAACTGCTGTTTCGCCAAACTTACCCGGTAGAGTTTCTTTGCTTTTGCTATATACATTCTTCACTACGCCAGAAGTGGCCAAAACCAAAGCCTTAGCAATTCTATCCAAATCTAAAAACATACCTACCGAATGAGCCTGCACCACAGCTGTGTTTCCATATACATCTACAATTAAGCCCGGCAGCCCATCACCTTCTCCATTGATTAATCTAAAGATGTTTGTTTTGTTTTCCTTAAAAGAAAGAGCTTCCCGCAAGGCAAAGGCTAATTCGATTTTCGTTTTGTAAAACGCATCTAAGTCTCCAATTTTGCCAAACTCCAATATCCGGGCAACTATCGACCCTTGATTATAGTGAGCAGTAGCGATTAAAGTTCCTTTTGACGAAACAATTTCGCACAGCGAACCATCTTCCACTTTGCCTGTAACAGTTTTCACGGCTCCAGAAAACACCCAGCGGTGAAAGCGGAGCAGTGAGGTTTCTTTTCCTGGATTAAGAATGAGTTGCGGAAGGGGAGTTGATGACATTGGGGCAAAGAAAGGGATAAAATGGATGTAAAAATGTGGACGGGGAAAACACAGCCCCATAATGACTAATTATACCGATTACATAAAATATACAGTCCAATGCTTAGCTCTGGTATTTTATTGTATCGGCATTAACCATTGTAAAATTATTAGATAGCTTTGGGCTATCTAATAATTACAATTGGTATTACTGCTTGATCACTGCTTCATATACCCGCCTCCAACCCTTCCATTCAAAGGCTTCGGAAAGGGTTTCGTTATGCCAAAGCGGCATAAACTGTCCGCCGTATTTCTTTACAGTATCTTTTAATTTGGCGGCGTGAAGAATGGCCTCTGCCGGGCTAAGTTTCATATAATTATTTAGCGTAGCATCCATTACCGTAATGGGGTGCAGCAGGAGCGGGGTTTCATGTTCGGAGTCAATATCGAAAAAGAAAAAGGGAACTGTGGTTCCGGCTCTGAATCCGGGAATATCGGCAAAGCCCAAGGAAAAATCTTCCCGAATGTCGAATTCTAACAGGTTGCGAAAGGTTTGGGGGAATTCAATTTTTAGGAAGTGCTGACGACTAAGTGTAACGGGCATATTCACAATATTCGATAATCGGTCGATTTCCTGATGCAGTATTTCGGGGTCGGAATTGGAGGCAAAAGAGGGGTGAATTCCTACCCTAAAATCATCGGAAATGGACTTTATGAGGCTACGGAATTTTCGGTTACTAACGGCTACATTACGGTCGAATTGGGCATAATTGCCTAACAGAAAAAAGAAAACCGGGCCTAATTTTGCCTCGGTATGTAAAGTTTTCATATAATCGTAGGTGTCGTAAATATCCTTTTCGCGACCTGCCAAGGTGTTTAGTCTGCGACGGAGATTGGCGTATTCGCTTTGCGAAATATCCTGCATTATGGCACCTAATGTTCGTGTGATTCCCTTTTCGCGATAGGCCCAGGCATTATCAATATCTATTGTGGGTAAAATAGAGAAAGGCGGTGGGGTAATTTGAAGTTCGGGAAAAAGGCGGGAAAGAACTACGCCCAATTTGGCTGCCCACATGTTTACAATGGGTAGGTGCAGAAAGTTGTTTTTAAAGGCGAAACTTTCTGTAGCGGGAAATCGCCCGTAGGTATCGCTAACGTAGGGCATATACTCTTCGTAGCGACTAATCATAAAGAACGTGGCCGCAAAGGGGTCGAATGGCAACAGTGAATGTTTTCCGGTGGCGTAAAACACGGGCAAATCTTCGTATTCGAAAATATGAATGTTTTGCTCGCCAATGCCTTTTTCAAATAGCAGCGAACGGGCCTGAATAAAGGGAATACCGTCTAAGGGGTGCTGCGAATAACTAATTCGGGCGTAGTGGGAAACGTTGAATTCATCTAAATCGTCGGTTACCCTATAATCGAGCCCCAAGAGTTTTCCGAATACAAACCGAAACGTGTATTTGAGCCGAGGGGTAAGTTGGTTGGTGTATATGAGAAGCAACGGACAAAGGTAGCATCCAAGCTATTTCATATTCACGAACTGTAATGGGATTTCAAAGTCACCCTGACGAACTATGGAAATGGCTGCCTGTAAGTCATCAAGTTTTTTGCCGTCCACTCGAATTTGGTCGTCCATAATGCTGGCGTTTACTTTAAGGCGGGAGTCTTTTATGACTTTCACAATTTTCTTCCCTATTTCTTTTTCAATACCCTGCTTTACGCGAATATCCTTCTTGACCATATTGCCTGATGAATAGTGTTCTTTGCCAAAATCGAGGCAGGAAGCATCAATTTTTTGTTTCATAATCCGGCTGATTAGCACATCGCCAATGGCATCGAGCCGCATATCGTTTTCGGTAACTACACTTATAACGTAGTTCTTTTTATCGAGGTCGATACTGGTTTTGCTGTCGCGGAAGTCGTAACGGGTAGCAACTTCTTTTACGGCGTTATTAATGGCGTTGTCGAGGCTTTGCAAATCTACTTTGCTTACGATGTCGAAGGAGGGCATTTTTTTATAGTATTGAGAAGTGAGTAGAGGGTAGTGAGAGTAATGAAAAGTGAGTAGAGGGTAGTGGGAGGCTGCCGCCGGATGGTTCTCACTACTCTTTACCCATTACTAATTACTGATTACTATCTTCTGATAAAAGCGTTTCTGTTTTGTTTGCATTTCTAAGAAATAGATTCCGGTTTTGAGGGAGGTGGTTTCTAGTTGAAATTCGGATTTTCCACCCGAAATATCTTTCGCTATTACCAATCTGCCCGAAAGGTCGAAGAGTTGGAGTGTGGCATTATCGTTAGCGGGAAGGGCATAAACTACGTTTACATTCGTTGTGGCCGGATTTGGATACACCACCCAGTCTTCTTCCGGTGCAGGTGGTGATTGAATGGCGGTTATGGTGTCTAAAAGGGTGAAGTAGTAAATAATCTTAGCACCGAAATCAGCCGTAAAGGTTTTAAGTGTTCCTGATTGATTCTTCTTTGAAAACCGTACAAAGCCACTTCCCTGCCCGGCATAGTAATTCCATTGAATGCCATCGCCACCATCGTCTTCCAATTCAAAACGGTAACAGCCATTAGGCAGCCAAAGGGTATCTTTATAATTCTTATTCGCATCTACTACGGTTCTTGAAGCAACTATATCTCCAGTTTCATTGTAAATAAACCAACGATTATCGGCCAAAGTGTTTGTTTTCAACCATACCACAAAGCCATTTTGAGCAATTCGCTCCGACATGGCGAAGGGCGAGCGGAAGGTGTTGTTGTCGGAATATTCATCGGCTACTCCGTTTGGCAAACTTACCGTAGCCACAAAAGTGGCTTGCTGGCTGGGAAGCATTTCGTTCCAGGGCAGGCTTGGAAGCATAACGTGTGCGGTGTCGCCTGAGGCTAAATTCCCGGTCCAATCATAATTGGCAGAATTTATGCCTTCAACGCTATAGGTAATCCGCAAGGAAGTGAGCGGCTGGTTTCCGTTGTTTCTGATAACTACTTCGGGATTTGAGCAGCGGGGGTTTTTGCGTTTGTATTCATCGGCTACAGAGGGCGAAATGATGTCGTATAGTTCAGCATCAGCAGCAAAGTTGGTTTGCCCATAGCTTATCAAGTATGCCTGAATAGTGTAGCTTGGCGATTGTGTTCCGTTCCAAGTGTAGGATTGGACATTCATATCAATATTGTTGGTGTCGCCGGGGGTAATACTTGATGTAATGTTGTGTTCGTAGGCAAAGGCTCGCATTCCGGGACACCAGTTTGCACGATCGTAAACCCAGGTTCCGTTTTGAGGCCAAATTGGGTTTAGTCCACAATCGTTTCGCCACATATTTTGCTGAACTGCCTGAGTGCCATTCACCATCAGACGGTAATAGCGGTTGCTGAATTCGGCGGCGTTAACATTGTTATCAAACCCGTGTCCGGTGGGGGTAATTCGGGATTTAATCAAGGATGCCTGTTGCGGAATAAACACCTTTTTTAGGGGTAGGAAACTGCTTTCAAATTGAGCGGATGTGCTGTAAGTGGCATCGCCACCATAGAGTTTTTGCACCGAAAGAATATCACGAGGCGGTGTGCCTTCAATGAAATCGAAATCGAGCGTTACGCTGAATCCGCTGCTCCATCCGCTGTAAAAAGCCCGGAGTTCAACACTGTCGCGAAGCAGGTGTTGGAAATCGGTTACATCAAAAATGTATTTGTGCGTCCAGTTGTTGTTGAATCCCAATTGCCCGTCGGCCATATAGCTGGCATAGGGCGTAATTACTCGCCCCAACTCATATTCGTCGATATGTTCGGGATAGGAATACACATCCATAAAGGCATTCACCATAAAGCCATTTCCCATTACAGTATCGAAACTCACCGTGTCCATATTGGCATTATAAATGGGATTTATCATCCCTACAGGCCAACCCTCTATGGTGTCGGTAGCTACGAAAGGCTGTGATGAATCGCCGTGAATAATGATTAAGAATGGGGTGCTTGGAACATTTACAACAGTATTGTTTGAATCTAAGGTAGTGCTGAAGGTTGTATCGGTGCTGAACGAAAGCGAATCGAAGCTTTGCCCGTTAACAGTAAAAAGCGAAGCCGTTTGGATTACGGTATCTAATGCTCCGGTTTTGTGGCGAAGAAACATTTGGGTGGTGTAATCCCAATGGCTGCAACCGCTCGAAGGGCAGCCCAGAGTGTAAGTCATCTGCACTTTGCGGTAATTTGTTCCGGCTGAGGGAAAGCTCCCGGTTTGGTTGTAATTGCCATACCAGGTCATGTCCACCTTATTGTGTACCCTTATTTTGGTGGTGTCGCCATTGGCAGCAAACAGCATCTGGGCGAAAAGAATTGACAGAATACTCAGAAGTAAAGATTTTTTCATCGGCTTAAAAATTAAGCGAAGATAGAAAATGTTGTGAGTGGTGGGTAAAGAGTAAAGAGTTAGGAAGCACAGCAAGAATTGTTGAATCTCCCTTTTACCATTTAGTTTTATCTATTGTGAACAGAAATGGCATGTTCACAATACCGAAAAAGATATTGTGAACAAGAATAGCACATTCACAATAAACTGAAAGATATTGTGAACAGAAATGGTATGTTCACAATAGGAGTATTGGTATTGTGAATAGGAATGGCACATTCACAATATCTTTTCAGAAATTACTTCCGTGGGTTTTGCGGAGCCGATTCCTTAACTCCGAATAGCGTTTTTAAACTGTTTCCATCTCGTCTTTATAAGCAAACACATCGCCCGCTATAACAAGCCCAAATATTTTTCCGGATAGAATAGCCTTGTAATACTTATCGGGAGCAATACTCTTGGAGTTGCAATAAGTTGAAACATTGACCAATCGCCCAATATTTACCCCGGTGGAAAAACAAGTGCATCCCTTCGTATTCGACCATGCCGGTTTTGGCTCGGCGAAATATTTTCCACATAAATAAAATACTTACCATCAATCTTTATGTGTGATACTAGATTGGATTTAATTCGGTTCAATGCCGTATTGATAGATAATCCTCCTTTTTCGGTGTATTGCTGCGGTGTGAAGAAGTTCTCGGCTTTAATGATGTTGGGGAAATCCATTTGGGGAAGGGTAATTGATGGACAAAAATATTGGTTCTTTTGAAATTAATTGGGGCATTTTTATGAATTGAATTCTTTGTGCTTTGAGAGGTATCGTAATTATGGAGTGGAGAATCCTTCATGCTATAACGTTTAGCTTTGCACCCCATCCATGCCCTTTCCTCACCCCCTTCTCTTCTTCCCCTTCCTGCTCCTCGCCCAAGCCAGCTTTTCCCAAAACCCAATCTTCCGCGACATTTACACCGCCGACCCTTCGGCCCATGTGTTTAACGACACCCTGTATGTGTATCCATCCCACGACAAAGCCGATGCACACTGGTTTAATATGGAAGATTGGCACGTATTTTCCACCACCGATATGCAGCACTGGACCGACCACGGCGTTGCTTTTTCCTTGAAGGATATCCCTTGGGCTACCCAATATGCCTGGGCTCCCGATTGTGCCTTTCGCAACGGGAAATACTATTTCTATTATCCGGTGGATAAAGATTACATCGGCGTGGCCGTGTCCGACAAACCTTATGGCCCCTTCAAAGACCCCTTGGGCAAACCCCTCATCTGCCGAGAAACACCGGGAGTAAAAGCCAGCCGAGGACTCATAGACCCTTGTCTGTTTATGGACGACAACAATGTGCCCTATATAATTTTCGGGCAAAACGAATTAAACATTGTGCGGCTGAATGAGGATATGATTTCCTTTGCCGACACTGTGAGGCAAATAAAAGGGGCTGATTATTTCTTCGAAGCGGCTTGGATGCATAAGCATGACGGGAAATACTATCTATCCTATTCCGGCAAACCCAAAACCTCTCGCAAAGCCAAGATTCGCTATGCCGTTAGCGATAATCCTTATGGGCCGTTTACTTACCGAGGGGTAATCTTAGACAAGGTAAACAGCGGCACCAACCATGCCTCCATTGTGGAATTCAAGGGACAGAACTACCTGTTTTACCACACCTCAGATTTATTCTTCCTCAACAATCCCAAAGCCAATCGCCACGGTTTGAAGAAATGGTATCGCCGTTCGGTGTGTGTGGATAAGCTGTTTTATAAGGAGGATGGAGGGATTGAGGAGGTGAAGATGGGGAGGTAGGGGGAAGTAATTGGAAACAGTCCACACAACTCTTAGCCCCCTACTCACTACTTTTGCCCAACCAATGAGTAGCCCCAAGCCCAACTTACAAACGATATTGCAAACCCTTCCCGACCTTCCGGGGGTGTATCAGTATTTTGATGCTTCGGGCGATATTTTGTATGTGGGGAAGGCAAAATCCCTGAAGAAAAGGGTAGCCAGTTATTTCAACAAGCAGGTATTTGAGCAAGGCAAAACGGCTGTTTTAGTCAAGAAGATTGAAGACATTCGGTTTACGGTGGTGGATAATCCTCTGGAGGCTTTGCTGCTCGAAAACAGTTTAATTAAAAAGCTTCAGCCTCGCTACAATGTGATGCTGAAGGATGATAAAACCTACCCCTGGATTGCCATCAAAAAAGAACCCTTCCCCCGGGTGTTTCCAACTAGACGAATGATAAAGGATGGCTCGGAGTATTTTGGCCCGTATCCATCCGTAACGATGATGTACACCCTGCTTGACTTGGTGAAGCAACTCTTTCCCCGCCGCACCTGTCCGCTAAACCTAACCAAACAAAATATCGAAGCCAAGAAGTTTAGGGTATGCTTAGAGTATCATATCGGTAACTGCAAAGGCCCATGTGTCGGCAATCAATCCGAAGAAGATTACGCCAACACCATCAACCAAATTCGGGAGATATTTAAAGGGAATTTTGGTTGGGTGCTGAAAATGCTTAAGGAAGAAATGAAGGAGGCCGCCAAGGTTTTAGATTATGAAAAGGCACATAAAATAAAAGAACGGATTGATGCATTAGAAGGCTATCAGGGGAAATCTACCGTGGTGAGCAACGCCATTCACAATGTGGATGTGTTTACCATTTCGTCGGACGAAAATTATGCTTTTGTGAACTTTATGAAAGTAGCCAGTGGCTCTATTATTCAAACCTTCACCATAGAGATGAAGAAGAAGCTCGACGAAACTAACGAAGAACTGTTGCTGCTTGCGATGGCCGATATTCGGGAGAAATTCAAAAGCCTTTCTAAAGAAATCATCGTTCCATTTTTGCCCGAGTTTGAGTTCCCCGACATTTCCTTCTTTGTCCCTCAAAGAGGCGACAAATTGCGATTGTTAGAACTATCTCAAAAGAATGCCGAGCAATACCGCAAAGACCGCCAAACCCAAATTGCCCTCGTTGACCCCGAACGCCACACCAACCGGATATTGGAAAAGATGATGGAAGATTTGCGGATGAAGGAAAAACCCGTCCGAATAGAGTGTTTCGATAATTCAAACATTCAGGGGACTAACCCTGTGAGTGCTATGACGGTTTTCATAAATGCCAAACCGGCTAAAAAAGAATATCGTCACTTCAACATCCGCACTGTGGTTGGCCCCGACGATTTTGCCAGTATGGAAGAGGTTATCTTTCGACGTTACAAGCGGGCTTTGGACGAGAATCTTCCACTTCCACAGCTAATTGTTATTGATGGAGGAAAAGGTCAACTTTCCTCCGCCATGTTCTCTTTAGCCAAATTAGATTTAATGGGGAAAATTACCGTTATAGGTATTGCAAAACGATTGGAAGAAATTTACTTCCCCGGCGACAGCACCCCTTTATATCTAGACAAACGAAGCGAAACTTTAAAGATTATTCAGCAAATACGCGATGAAGCACACCGGTTTGGAATCACCCACCACCGCCTTCGCCGAAACAAATCTAGCCTGAAAACCGAACTCACCGAAATAACCGGAATCAGCGAAAAATCTGCCGAGAAACTATTGGTGCAGTTTCGTTCGGTAAAAGGCGTTGCCGATGCAGAATTGTCCGAACTGGAAGCTGTTTTAGGGAAAGCTAAAGGGAAAGCGGTGAAGGAATACTTTACCAAGTAAGGGACACAAAATTAATTACCTCCCCTACTCCATCACTACCTGCTTCGTTTGCAGCACTGCACCCTCAGCATTGAGCAATTGAATATGGTATAACCCGGCAGCAAAGCCCTCCAAAGCTATGCGGTGTTGCTTTTGGGTTATTGGTGTGCGGTAAATACTTTGCCCAAACGCATTGAGGATTTGAATTTTTTCCTTTTTCAGGGCTTCAAAAGATTCAAGTGCTATGGTGATGTGTTTGCTGGCTGGGTTGGGGTAGATTTGAATGTTGCTTTCCTTGTTGGGGTCGGATGTGTTGGTAACGAGAACTACCATTATACTATCTGTTGTGCAACCTGTACATCCTTGGCCCGAAGTGCGGCAGTAAGTAATATCAAATAGTCCCAATCCACTGATAGCAGGACTAAATGTATTGCCTGTAACTCCAACTCCAGAGAACACACCTCCTGATGAAGAGCCCGACAGCGATATTGGCGAATCATTAATTCCTATTGAATCGGGCAGATTCGTTATGCTTACAGTCGGATTCGAATATACATATACCGTCTTAACAATAGAAGTGGCTGTGCAGTTATTGGTATCGGTAACCGTTACTAAATAGCTGTTCCCTGCTGTTACTGCAATACTTTGCGATGTATCACCTGTACTCCACCAATAATTCACTCCAGCACTTGCGATAAACACTAAACTATCGCCAGTGCAGAAATTTAGAGTTCCATTAGCTGAAATTGTTGCTGTGCAATTTGGGCCTGGACCCTGAATAACTATATCATACCCCAAAAGATTGGTAGGCAAAGCACCAATGCTTGTATTTGTGGTCGCCTCAATTGTTAATGGATATGTGCCAACTGCCGAATGAATGTTATACCCAAAAATATAAATGCAGGCAGAAGTTCCCCCGGGAATAATACCACTGGCTGGATTAATGGTGTAATACACATCGGGAGGGAGACCCGTAATCCCTGTTATGGTATAATCTGAAATTGAGAAAGGAATTCCGGCGGCACTACTATCCGCAGGAACATACAATTCAATTACGGTAGCATAATCTGTTGTAAGCGTAGCAGTGGGCAGATTCGTTATCGTGTCAGGCACTGCATATTGCGATGGACCTGCAAGCATTGGCATACAAGTATTAAGAGGATTGCCTTCAATAACGATTTGATAGCCCGAAATGAGATTGCTAAAGGAACCATTTGGCGTAATAATTGTGAAATCAAGTGTTAGTGGGTAAATTCCTGAAGGAGAACTAACCTGATAAGAAAAAATTTCAATACAAATACTTGTGCCTCCAGGAACAGTATCAGGTATGGATGACCCCACTTCACTTAAATTATAATAAAAGTCGGGAGGAAGCCCCATAATGCCATTCATAGTGAAACCTGAAATAGTTGTTAGGCTATCAATGGGAATTATGGTATCTGTAGGAACAAAAATTCTTAAAAGGGTGTTGTATTGGACTCCTTGAATTGCTGTATCTAAGTTTATAGCTACGCTGGGGCTATATTGCCAATTTGGTCCAGGCAGAGCACCCAACAAATCACAAAGAGGCAAGGGCGGCGGAGGCCCGGGTTTTATTTGACAAAAAATATATATCGAACTAAATACAAAGATTAAAGTAAGGATAGCTTTTTTACTCATAAAAGCAATTTGTTTAAATTGGAATTCGTGAGACTTTGTGTTCATTCTTTCGATTTTTAAGATTAATATTTTTGTAAATATAGATACTTAGGTTGAAATTCCCTGAAAAAGCGTAAAACATTTTTTCTGCTTCAATCCCACCCTAAGGAGTATGCATCTGCAATTGCTTGAGAGCATTCCCTAAGTCCTGAACCCTCTCCGGCAGATAGGATGGTTTCAACAGGGGATAGCTTGGTTTCCACGGGGGGGGAGGCATATAATTCTACCATATAAATCACTCACTTTTGAATCTAATCGCCTCCATCCCCATATTACCCTTTCGGTGCCTATATTTCAATAGGTCCTAAATACACCCAATCCGATTTTCTTCCTTTGCTAAAATAGGCTCTCCCCCTTAAATAAATAGTAGCTTTTGAACATAAACCCATTGGCTGTGAACGAAGCCAAAATGGGTTACAGGCTTAATAGGCGGAACTACTTATAACGTATACGTTAAAACTAAGATTAACGGAACTTGGAATCCTACATTCGGCCCTGTTTGTCAACAATCTATCACTAGTTTGCGTGATGAGTTTGATGAAGAAAGCGAATTGGAAACAGTGGATGGCGAATGGGAAGTGAATACTTACCCCAATCCGTTCTCCAATCAAATTACGATATCCTTAAGCGGCAGTGCTATATGCGGCAGCCGCATTTGCCCCTCCTCCTTTGGAGGAGGTTGGGAGGAGGCCGGTATTCGTGTTATGGATATGCTAGGCAAAGTGGTGGTTGAAACTACTACAACTGCTTCTGAAATAACCTTGGGCAATGGGCTTGCCCGAGGAATGTATAACATTATGATTACATCAGGCGATAACCGCAAGATGATAAAGGTAATTAAGGAGTAATTTCAAGTTTCATGTAGGAAAGTTTAAGGTTTAAAGTTAAATACGGCTAACGCCCAACTTTAAACATTAACGGCACAGCCCTCATAGCTTCAAATAATAAACAATTACTATAGCTTTAAACTTTCCCCCTTTAAACTCTAACCCGCCCCCCCAGCCCCGATTTCAGCAATGAGGTCGGGGCGGAGTGGTATTAGGGTGGATTAGTGATGGCAGGCTTTGAATGAATTGCCCTCTGGCTAACGTTTCAGGTATTGAAGAAGGAGGGGTTCGGTAACGTTCATTCGAGGCACTAAAGTAACAAGTTTAGCACTCACTTTCGGACGGGCGTCACCCCTCTTTATTCAATACCATGTTACAGGATGCCGTGTTTGGTTTCGGGGCGTTGTCGGGTTGGGTTAAGCACCGACTGGTGTGGAGGGAGCGAATGTTCTTATATTGTTTTGTATTCAATTTGCAGTTGTATGGTTCTGTTCTTCCTCAATGTATTTATGACACCTATAAAGTTTAGTTATTGGGTCTTCATAAATTATTCCATAGAGCGAATTTGTTAATTCTTTGAAGAAGCTTTTGGAACTTTCATTAGTTATTTCAAAATAGAACATAAGTTCAGCAATAATATGTTCTTTTGAATACACTTCTGTGTGAGGGAGTATGCGTTCCAAGAGTTCACCATATTGCAAATGAAGATGCTTGCGTTGCAGATTATTTATTTCTTTATAAACTCTTGACTGTTCTTCTGTAGCCTTCCTTCTTTTCTTTTGCTTATCGTAACGGTTGAACATAATTTGAATTTCATTGGCTGTTTTTTTGTCGCTTTCATAGGTAACTATAAAGGCTTTAATATCTTTCAATAGTTTGTTGTAATCTTTCTCAATGTAAACATATACAAGGCTATCATCAATGATTTTATGGCTATTCCACACCTTTTCACCTTCAAATTCGTAAAGCATTTTGCCGCCCTCGGCCGCCAGCCTGCGTTGTTCTTGGCTAAAATTGGCAATCATTTCCTTTATGTGTGGATGCTCTTTTGCATAAACAGCTAACTTATGGTTGAATATCTTTTCTGCTTTCAGTTTATTTTTTTTAAATTGCTCTATGCGATATTTCACAAAGAGCAGAAATAATGCAATGGTGGTTAATACTCCGAGGAGAGTGAAGAAAGGTGCTATATCAGGCATGATAGGAGGGTTTTATGAATTAGTTTTAAGTTAGTTTCGGCGGCGAAATCTTCTTGGCATCTATAAATAATGCTATTTAAGAACAAAATCCTCACTGCTAAATGCCAAGTTGCAACGTACTCAGGCATTCACCTTTATTCAGAATTAGAAAAACGGGCTAGATAGGATATTGTAGGCTTTTTATTTATTGCAAAGTGCTTAGAATTTAATTGAAATCTCTTTTGGGCTTTTCGGCAGAACCTCTAAAATGCCTGCAATGAATAATGAAAGATGTCTTTTAAGTAATTTTAATGACCTCTCTCCACAAAAGTTCCCAAAAACATTTTGCTGCAATTTTTGCATCAGATAAAGCATTGTGTTCCACTTCAATTTCCTTTAAAAATAATTTTTCATAAAGTTCGCCAAGTTTCGGGAATTTTTGTTTTGGCAAATCACAAAAATCTTTTGAAGACTTCATAGTACAAATTTTCCTTGTTATAAAGTCAGGTTCATTTAAAGGGAATGAACGATTTGCTCTTAAACATTCTGCTAAAATTACATTTTCGTCAAATTCAAGATTATGTGCAACAATATAACTTACATTTTTGATAGCGTCAAAAAACAAATCTAATGCTTGTTTTACAGAAACACCATGCTTTAAAGCATATTCTTGATTTATCCCAGTTAGTTTTGAAATTACAGGACCTATAACAAACCCTTCAGGCTTTATAACAATAACCTCCTTGGTTATAAAATTAGCATTTTCACCAAAAACATACCAAGCAATTTGAATCAATTTAGGCCAATTGTTTGGATTTTTATGTGGCGAATTATAATTAATTGGCAAACCATTGGTTTCTGTGTCAAATACAAGAAATTTCCTTTCATTTAATTTCGTTTCGTCAAATTCTTTTATACTATATCCACCATTTTTCGTATTTAAAAAATAAACTTTACTGACACCGTAAACAAACTCTTCGTCAAGATAGATAGCTCCAAAATTATGCTCACAGAATGAATCAATCATATTATCAATTGTGCCATTCATTTTTCTACTTGGCATTCCTTTGGGAATTCCATTTAAAAACGTATAATTATTTAGTGATTGATGCAAGGAGGGCGGAAGCACACAATGATATTTCCAACGCAATTCTAATACCTTAAATTTATCTTTATATTGCTTATTAGGGAAAAACCCTTTTGTTTGTCCTTTACTAATTTCAAAATCATGTTGATTTGCATCAATATAAATATGAACGCCTCTTCCACTTCCAGTTAAAAAACACCATTCATAATCTGTGGGTAAATTTAAACTGATTAATATTTCATTTACGATACTTAAATCTGTAATACCATCAATATCAATACATCTTAAATTATTAAATCCTAAAACACAACCAATACCTGTTGCAGATTCCCAATCATATGAATTTAATTCGTTTAAAGTTTGTTTATTTGTAATAAGGTGTTCCCAATTGTGAGTTGGTGCTTTCATCAATGAAGCACTAAAATAATTATAATCATTTTCTATGTTACTGATACAAGTTACATTAAAACCCATTGAATGATAAAAATGAGCGAATATTCTTAGAGATGATAAATTTGTCTGTTCCATTTTTTACGAATTTATATTTATGATACGGTTCTGGAAATTGGCTTTAAATATTTGTAGCTAAAGCAATTTAGCGATTTTGAAGCACAAAACTTGCTGTCTGCTAGCTCTAAATTTGATATGAAAACAAATCATCATTTAAGCAATTAACCTCCAATTTCTTTTGGGTGCTGGCATTAGTGCATTTTTGCTTTTTTCTCTTCATTTCTCTTATGTGTTGGATTGTTCTTCATTATCAAATTCCATATTTTCCTTCTTTCTAGTAGTTTAATTTGTTCAATGGCCTGATGCTTTACTTTTCATGTTTGGAGATATAAAAAGCACGAAGTCTGGTTTCTAAATCAAACAAATAATCTTGAAACTGCATTAGAAATATGTTTTTAAACTGAAGCGAATGAATTGTATCGGGATTTGAATTGATTAAAAAAGATGTTGGATGAATAAACTTTGAATACAGTTTAAAAAATGCTTCGTACTCTTTAATTAACCCAACTTTATTAGCAAGATCTTTAGTATTCAATTGCTTTGATATTTTATAGTTCTTGCTCATTGCATTTGTTCCAATTGTAGCTATTGTATTTTAAGTATTTTTTCATATTCACTATTAGAATTTTCAAACAATTTAAGCATCCTCTCAAATATTTCAATTTGGTCGTTAGCACTATTGCCTATCCATTCGCATAAATTTTCTTCACTCAAACAAGTATACTGATATATCATATTTAACTCAAAAATATTTCTAGTTGAGAGGGCTAATGTTTCACTATTTAATCCGTTTATAATTATTCTATTAAGCTCTTTGATTGCAGCTGACAATATATGATAGTCTATCGATTTTCTTTCCCTATTAATTCCGGCCTTTTTTATCATTTCTAGTAACCCTTTCAATTCTGAGCTTTTGTTATCAAAGTTCTTAAGAATATTCTCGGGAGACATTTCTTTTTGCAAATCTTTATATGTTAACTGTTTTTCCATACTTAAAGCTATAATTGGTTTTGTTATCTCCTTGTTTGTTAGTGTTGGGTGAGTCGTCTGGTTGGAATACAGCTATCGGTCAATTAAGCACAAACGGTCGGGCTTGCAGTGTCGCCCTACGGTTTCCTGTAACTTGTTTATACCCCTGATATCATCAGGCCTATCCGCTATACGTTAGTTGGATATGCCTGACAAAGTCAGGGTTTATTTTTTCCCTCCAAAATTATCCCATATCCCTTTCCACCCCAACACCATCCATAAATTAAAATCCACAATT
>CANJNG010000045.1 GCA_947475205.1 Bacteroidota bacterium | reverse complement strand
TCCTATCGGGTTTTCTTTGGCGAGGATGATAGCGTAGATGTGCCCGCTTCGCTTAGCGAATTGCATACTTTGTTTGAGAAATTGCAACCGGGCAGTAGCATTGGCTTAAAGAAGTTTTTGGAAGAAGCCCAACTAAAATACAAGGTGGCAATGGACAAGTTTGTTTGGCTACCGGGCTTAAATTGGACTGAGTTGCTGCAATGGGAATTGCTGAAATATGTACCTCAACTCCATATGTTTGGCTCAATTACTGAGTATGTGGCTAAATTCATTACAGAACCCCGGTTGCGTCAAATACTTGAATTTCCGGTACTGTTCTTAGGTGCAAAGCCTTCCGATACTCCCGCTTTGTATTCTATGATGAATTATGCCGATTTGGTTTTAGGTACTTGGTATCCGATGGGTGGAATGAACAAAATACCCAAGGCTTTTGCTCAAATATGTACCGAAAATGGGGTGGAGTTTTTGCTGAATACTGAAGCTGAAGAAATTGTGGTAAATGAATCAGGAAAGGCTATTGGGGTGAGAATTAAGGGTAAACTACTTCCTGCCGATGTAGTGATTTCTTCTGCCGATTATCACCACACCGAAACCCATTTACTAAAGCCCAAGCTTCGCCAATATTCTCAAAACTATTGGGATAGCCGCAAAATGGCTCCTTCGAGTTTGTTGTACTATGTGGGTGTAAATAAAAAACTGAGTGGTTTGCTGCATCACAATCTTTTTTTCGATACCGATTTCGAACTTCATTCCAACGAAATATATACCCAACCCACTTGGCCCACCTCTCCCCTATTCTATGCCTCTTGTCCATCGGTTACTGATGAAAGCGTTGCTCCCAAAGGTTGCGAAAATCTATTTATTCTTATCCCCACGGCTCCCGGATTACAAGAGAATGAAGCAATAGCCGAGGAGTATTTTGAGAAAGTAATTACCCGAATGGAGAAGCTAACCGAACAATCCATTAAGGAACATATTCTATTCAAACGTTCGTTTGGTTGCAGTGATTTTGAGCAGCGATACAATTCTTTTAAAGGAAATGCTTATGGGTTAGCCAATACGCTGATGCAAACCGCCAACCTGAAACCCAGCATTAAAAGCAAAAAAGTAAGCAATCTTTGGTTTTGCGGACAACTTACGCTACCTGGGCCGGGTGTGCCTCCCGCAATAATTTCAGGGCAAATGGTGGCGAGGGAGATTTTGAAGGGAGAAAGGTAATGTGTACTTTTGATTGGTACTAAGAATGAGGTGTTCCCTCAAACCCAAACACCTCCTCGAATTCCCTCAACACCCCTACCCTAACCTCTTCCCAATCCAGCGTCCGGCCAAGTTCTTTTGCTAAAGAAGTTACCCCGGCATTCTCAATTCCGCAGGGAATAATATAGCCGAAATAGTCGAGGATTGTATTTACATTAAGAGCAAAACCGTGCATGGTCACCCATCGGCTGGTGTGCACTCCCATCGCACATATCTTCCGGCGGCTAGAGGGTTTATCCACATCCAACCATACACCCGTATTTCCTTCCCAACGTTCACCTTTTAGGTTAAAATTGGCCAGATAGCGGATAATTGCTTCTTCCATCAGACGCATATACTTATGAATATCGGTGAAAAAGTTATCTAAGTCGAAAATAGGATAACCCACCAATTGCCCTGGGCCATGATAAGTAATATCGCCTCCTCGGTTAATGTGATAAAATGTAGCTCCTATTTGTTTCAGCAGATTTTCATTGGCCAGCAAATGATTCACATCACCGCTTTTACCTAAAGTATAGGTATGCGGATGCTCACAAAATATAAAATGATTCTCTGTCTGGGTTTGCTGCTCCGCTGGCAAATCCCGATTGACCAACTTCCGGTTAACTGTTTGTTTAAACAAGGTCATTTGATAATCCCAAGCCTCTTGGTAATCAATCAATCCTAATTGATGGATAGTCGCAGTTTGCAAAGCCATTTAGGGATTTTATTGGAACGCTAATAATATAAGTTATACGAATTGTAGCGAATAATTTTGAACGAAAGCGTTTAATTGTATCAAAAATTTGTGATTATTTGTTCAATTTGCGTCATTAGCCTTCCCATTTAGGCATTTCGGGCAAACTCAGCACATATTATCGCTGCAGACACCGCTGCATTCAACGATTCAGCCTGGCTATTCGTTTTCGGAATAGCAACATAATTGGCAATTTGCTCACGGGTTTCAGTTCTTAGTCCATCGGCTTCATTTCCCACAACAACTATTCCGTTTTTTAACTCGGCTTTGAATAGGCTATCCCCTTTCATATCAGCACCATAAACCGGTATATCTTTATTAATTGCTTTAAGGGTTTCGGGCAAATTAACATAGTGCACTTTTACCCTGAAAATAGCTCCCATGCTGGCTTGAATAGTCTTGGGATTAAAGCAATCTACACTATCTGAACTGCAAATCAAATCGCTCAAGCCAAACCAATCAGCAGTGCGAATAATAGTACCCAGATTACCCGGATCTCGAATGCCATCCAAAGCCAGATAAAAGTTATCTTTCTTAGGAATAAAGTTCGTTTCAGCCTTAGGAATTTCCACTAAGGCCAACCCTGCACTAACTGTTTTTAGAAAAGAAATTTTGGAAAGCTCGGTTTCACTCACCACTTCACTATTCGGAAACAGATTAAGGTGCTTATCATCGAATTGCCCGGTTACAAACACTTCAGATACTTTAAATGAGGAATTAGCCAATTCCAAAAGCATCTTTTCGCCTTCCACCACAAAGAGATTATGCTCCTTTCTGAACTTTTTCTGTTCTAAAGAACGGATAAGAGAAGTTTTGGCTTTAGATAGCATTTAACTCAAATCACCACCAAACTTCCTTCTTCCACCCAACCTATATTGCCATCGTTCAATTGAATTTTAACCCAGGTTCCCACCCTGTCTTCCAAGCTAACCTTGGTTCCTTCGTGAATAACGAAGATGTTAGTGCCATTTTCTGAAGGGGAACTTTTTACGTTTAAGGTGGGGGTAAAGATTATTGCTGCTTTGGCCTCTTTTAGCTGTGTAAATTGGTTGTACCCAAAACCCAATGCAAAACAAACACCAATAGTGAAAACAACTGCAAGATAAAATCCTATCTTTTGGAGCACTTCGTTAGCAGTTAGGAAATAAATAACTCCGGCAATGATAGCTAATACCAATAAAACTATCGAAACCATTGCCCAATCATCTGCCGAATAAAGGTTCTTTAGACTCTTCATCCAGCGACTGTAAAATATTTCGGGCAACAATTCAATCTTATCCACAATGCGTGAATTAGCCACCTTTATATTGAACTGAATATCGTCATCGCCGGGCGAAAGCCTTGCAGCACGCTCAAAGTTTAATACAGCTTGAGGCAGTTTATTTTGTTTGAAGAATGAGTTACCCAAATTAAAATACACATCTGCCGATTCGTTGCCGCTTAACAGAATAGCCTCATAAACTTTTTCAGCTTCTGTGTACTTCCCTTTTTTATAAAGCTCGTTTGCTTTCGAAAAGTCAGAAACTGAATCTGCAAAAACATACGTTGAAATCAGGAGGGATATAAATAGTAATAGTCTCATTTGTTTAAGTCTTTATCCTTCTAATTCTACTATTGTCTTTATAGCACTTTCTAATACTTGGTTAGGTGAGACTCCTGCCGCCGAAGGGGCATAGCGTGCAAATTCAGCATCATTTAGTGTTTTCAAAAAGCTGTCGGTCAATTCCTCTTTTGTTCCTCGCTGCAATAACTTTTCTTTCACGTTATCCTTCGTTAGTTCTGAAACTTCAATCAATAACTTATCGCCTACATAGCCCCACAATGCCCTAGACACTTCTTCATAAAATTCATTGGTATTATTCGCTTTCAGGAGTTTCTCAGCTTTTGCCAAACGCTTCCTTGCTAATTTGGTAGCTCTCCTGTTTTTCACAAATCCCATGTCAGCCTGCTGTTTCTTTCTGCGATTAGCAACCACAACAAACAATCCGAAAAAACTTAGGGGTAAAACCATGCCAGCTAAATGAATTGGTGAACCGTAGAAATACTCGCCATGCTTCGTATAGCTTGGCGTTCCATTCTTAATGTAACGAATATCCTGTCCTATAATCTTTAAATCTTCTTTGTTGGTAGAAGCAATAACTGAGGGGCCTTCTGCTTGCCCTACACCTTTATCAACATGCAACACAATTTCGGGTTGGCTAAGCGTTACATACTGCTTCTTATCTAAATCAAAATAGCTTACTTCAAATGGTCCCAACTTAAAATCACCGGCATAACGAGGGATAAGCAAATATTCAAATGTTCTATTTCCTGAAATTCCGGCCTGATTCACATTTACTTTATCGTTTGTCTTTGGATCATAAGCTTCAATATCCGGCGGGAACGTAAGTTTTGGAGCTTCCAATAATTTCAAGTTACCACTACCACCTATGCTAAGTTTTAAGTTTACGGCCTCGTTTGTTTTCGTGGTAGCTTTATCCAATGATACCGTCATTTTAAGTCTGCCGCTTATTCCGGTAAAGTTGTCGGGCTTTGGAGAAGGCCAGGCAATTACATCCACCTTAGTAGGTTGGCTCTTCAGTTTTACTTCCACATTTTCTACCCCACCAAATACATCAAAAATGCTTCGGCGGCGATTAGTACGTTGCTGAACTACTGCATCTACTTCGAATGCATCGATGGTTACACTTCCTGATTTTTGGGGAGTAAGCACCAACTGTTTGAATGTCCCAACATTGTATTGCACTCCATCAATGGTTTCAGGTTTCAAGTCTATTTGCGTATTGCTTTGAATTTCTTCACTCCAGAAACCAGTAAAGGCCGGAAATTTAATATCCTGAAATCCTGCTAATCCTACACAAGTATATATTTTCAAAGTAGCAATAATCGGTTCGCCTTGATATACTTTATGCTTATCCACATTTACACGAACAAAAATATCCTGACCATTTGCTTTTATCTTTTCCTGTGGCTGCTGCTGTTGGGGCTCTGCATCACCAAACGGGTCTCCAAATGGATCGAATAGCTGTTGCCTTTGCTGTTGTTGCTGGCGTTTTTGAGCTGCAGCCGGGTCTGCCTTGGTTACTGTAATGCTTAAACTACTACTTTCAACATCTCCCCCATTCACCTTAATTTTAGCAGGCTTAATGGTAAAAGTGCCTTCTTTCTTAGCCCGGAGATAAAAAGTAAAACTTACGCTTTGAGTCATTGCTCCGTTTGCAATACTCATACTGGTACTCTGACTTGGGCCGCCTAAAAAGTCAAAATCAGGAAACTGTGGCGAAACAAACCCTGATCCTGTAGTATTTAGAGAATATGTAACTTGAAATTGTTCACCATTACCTACCTGCTTTGGAGCACTTGCAGTCAGTTTAATCTCAACCGCCAAGCCCGAAAACCCCGAAAACATCCCCAGGAAAAGGAGAATAGGTTTTAAGAATTGTTTAGTTTTCATTAATATAGGTCGTTTCAAATTTCTATTATGCAACAGGGCAAAGGTTACCAATCTTTTTCAACTTTAACCTTCACACCCTTTACTTTTACTTTTTTAAGCTTATCCTGCACATCTTTTTCACTTTTCCCTAGAGCTTCCAGCATTTGTTTGGCTTGCTCCTCGCTCATTTGGTTGGGTTTGGGTTGTTGTTCACCTTTCTTATCGCCTTTGTCTTGTGCTTCCTGATTTTGCTTCTGGTCTTTGTTTTTATCGCCGTCTTTGTTTTCGTCTTGCTTCTGTTGGTCCTGTTTCTGCTGGTCTTGGTTTTTCTTATCTTTGTTCTGTTGATCTTGCTTCTGTTGCTGTTGCTGTTTCGGAATCATTTTTAAAGCGTATGCCAAGTTGTAGCGTGTTTCCTCATCTTTCGGATTGGCTTTCATTGCCTTTTTAAACGCATCAGCACTCTCTTGATATTTTTCCTGTTTCAACAGCGAAGTACCTAAATTGTGTTGCACCAATGCTTGATCGGATTTGCTTTTTGCCTGAGTTGAGAGTTCGGTAAAGATTTTTGTCGCTTCCTCGTACTTCCCTTCCTTATACATTGCATCACCTAAATTAAACTTTCCAGCAAATCCGGTTTTGTTCTTCTCCATCGATTTTCTGTACTCCACTTCAGCATCATTGAACTTTTTGTTTTTGTAAAATTCATTTCCCTTTTCAAGGTGCTTGTTTGCTTCCCGTTGAGCAAAAACGGATGAAGTTAATAATAGCGAAAAATTAATAATCAAAAATAGGAAAGCAGCTGAATAATAAAATCCGCCAATCTTGCTATGTAACCCTTTATAAACTGTTTCCATGCTTATTTCTCGAAAATTTTAATTTTTGCCCACCAGTCTGATTTCTTTTCCGAAACAAATATCTCCAAAATCAATAGTAATACTGCTACCGCCAAGAAATACTGGAACCTGTCTTCATAATCGGTAAACATCTTTTTACCGAATTCTTTCTTTTCCATTTTACTGATGCGGTTCAGTATTTCATCCAATCCAACAGTTGTATTGGTTGCACGAGTATATGAACCACCTCCGGCTGAAGCTATTTCAGCCATCATACTTTCGTTCATTTTGGTTAGGATAGTTTGTCCATTTTCATCAGTGCGATATCCTGTTATTTTCCCTCCACTCATAATAGGAATAGGGGCTCCCTGCGGCGAACCTATACCAATGGTGTGCACTTTAATTCCTTTCTCTAATGCAGCCTTTGCCTGAGCCATGGCATCGTCTTCGTGATTCTCGCCATCTGAAATCACAACAATGGCACGATTAGCAGCTTGATTATTGCCAAAGGATGAAACAGCAAGTTCCAATGCTGCACCAATAGCGGTTCCTTGTACTGGCACTATATCTGTCCCTACAGTTGAAAGGAAAAGTTTAGCCGCAGCATAATCTGTGGTAAGTGGCAATTGAGTGTAGGCTTGTCCAGCAAAGACTACGAGTCCAATTTTATCGCTGCCTAGTTCGTCCACCAAACGCGAAATAGCTTGCTTTGAACGTTCCAATCGGTTAGGCTGAATATCGGCGGCCAACATGGAGTTCGACACATCCAAACAAATCATTAATTCAACACCTTCTCGCTTTAATTCTTCATATTTGCTTCCAATTTGCGGGTTTGCAACCGAAAAAATAGCAAACGTCAATCCAAGAACTACCATGTAAAACTTCCAACGACGGGCTTTTTCAGAAAAACCGGAGAAAAGTTGGTTTACCAGTTCCATATCACCAATAGATTTCATACGGATTTGGCGTTTCCGGAAATTCCAAAGAAACAATAATGCCAAAGGCAGCACTATCAAAAGCGACCAGAGATATTCGGTATGTGCAAATCTAAACATTCTTTAATCCTTTAAGGCAAACTACGCAACCAAGTATTTTTCAATAAAACTTCTCCTAACAAAAAGCCTAATCCTGCCAAAACGAAAATCAAGTACTCTTCCCTCCGCTTACGGAATTCCGTGGTTTCTATCTTAGATTTCTCCAATTTATCAATTTCTTCATACACCTCACGAAGCTTCTTATTGTTTGTAGCTCTGAAATATTGTCCCTTAGTCATGGTTGCAATTTGTTTCATAAGGGGTTCATCAATCTTAACCTCCACTTGTTGATATTGAACGCCACCCCAAGGAGTAGGCATAGGGTATGGTGCTGTACCAATGGTTCCAACCCCGATAGTATAAACCCTGATCCCAAATGTTTTGGCAATATCAGCAGCAGTAAGTGGAGCAACTTCACCTTTATTGTTTATACCATCCGTCATTAAAATGACTACTCTGCTTTTAGCCTTGCTTCCTACTAAACGTTTTGCCGCTAAAGCAAGTCCGTTACCAATAGCAGTCCCATCCTCAATCATACCGCTCTTAACGTCTTCCATCAGGTTTTTAATCACTGCATGGTCGGTTGTGAGTGGCACTTGGGTAAACGCTTCCCCTGCGAAAACCACCATTCCTATTCTATCGTCGGGACGTTTTTCTACGAATTCAAGAGCAACTTTCTTTGCTGCTTCCAATCGGTTGGGTTTAAAGTCTTCGGCAAGCATACTTCCCGAAATATCCATTGCCAGTACAATATCAATTCCCTCGGTGGTGGTGTTTTGCCACGAAGTGCTGCTTTGGGGGCGAGCTAATGCAATGATGAAGAACGTAAGGGAGACAACCCGAAGTGCGAAAGGTAAATGCCGAAATTTTATCCGAAAAGTAGGGTTAATCCCTTCTAAGTTTTGTGAAGACGAAAGTTGAAAGGAAGGTTGACCAGCTTGAGCTTTTTTCCAATACCACCAAACCAGCACCGGAATCAGTGCCAGAAGGGAGAAGAATATTGGGTTTGCCCAAACGAAATTGCTCATGTTAGTAGTGAGTAAAGAGTAGTTATTTCTGTTTTTCGTTTACAATTTCCATCGTGGACTTAACAAAATCGAACGCATTATTGAGAGAAAGTTCATTCTCTCCAACACCAGCTTGCTGTTTGGCGAATTTTACCAAATCGCTCAAGGTGAGGATTTGCTTCAATTGTTCCAAATGACGGGGTTCGGCTTTGCCTTTCATCTCTTCGAGAGTTTCATCCGTTACTTGTTCGAGGGCGTTAACCTTAAACCGGCCTTCGATATATTCCCGAACAATTTCGGAAATCTCAACATGGTAAAGCTTCTCCTGATTGTTTTGCCACAGTTTACCTACTCGCAATTGTTCCAAGCGTATCAATGCTCTTTCGTGAGGAGGAATAGGCTTTTCTTCAAATATTTTAGCAAATGGATTCTCCTTCTTCTTGAAAATCTTGTAGGCCAACCATGCTAACACAATTACAAGTATAACTCCCACAGCTATCAATGCCCAGAAAATCCAATCAAAAGGAGGTGCTAGAGGGGGTTTAATATCTTTTATATCTTTATCTAAAGCCACTTTTGGGAAGTCGGCTTTGATTTGAACGGGTTGGGTGAACAGTAATTTTGTGCTGTCTTTATTGATAATAAACCGCTGAGGGAGAATATAAAAGATACCACTATCTAAAGCTGTAACAGTTAGCACTTGCTTTAGGGTAATATCTGTTTTCCCTTCGGCTTTAATGGTATCTATTTTACTTTTCTCCAGAATATCTATTCCATCACCTAGCGTATCGGCCCAAAGAGGGAATGCCACTGAAGTACCTTGTGGCAGGTTTATTTCAATGGTAAAGTTGATGGGAGTGCCGATAAGAATAGCAGTAGTATCGGCTTTGGATTTAATCGTTTGGGCATTGGAGAGTAGTGAGAAGTGAGTAATGAGAATTGAGACAACTGCACAGACTATCCGCTGACTAAACAGATTTGCACTGACTAAATGCGGGAATCGGGTTTTAACTTTTAACTTTAAACTCATCACTTTAAACTTCTATTTCCCTCTCCGTTTGAATAGAGTCATCAATGGTGTAACGTAGTTTTCGTGGGTGGCGATGCTGGCAAAATCTACTCCGCTGCGATTAAAGGAGTCTTTCAATCGGTCTTCTCTTCTCAGCCCGTTAATTACAAACTGTTTCCGATTGGCTTCTAGGGAGAAATCCACCCACGTATGCACTCCGGTTTCTTTGTCTTCAATTCGCACTAATCCAATATCGGGCATTTCCTTTTCCCGCTTATCATGAAGGCGGAGGGCAATAACATCATGCTTACGGTTAGCAATTTTAAGGGCATCGGTGAAATCGGGCGAAATGAAGTCGGAAATGACAAAGGCGGTGCAGCGTTTTTTCATCACATTGGTGAAATACTTTAAAGCTACGCCCAAATCTGTGCCTTTATTGTCGGCTTTAAAATCAATCAATTCTCGGATGATTCTAAGAATATGACTTTTCCCCTTTTTCGGTGGGATGTATTTCTCGATTTTATCTGAAAAGAAAATTATCCCCACTTTATCGTTATTCTGAATAGCCGAAAATGCTAACACTGCAGCTATCTCGGTCATCATGTCCTGCTTTTGTCGCACTTGTGTACCGAAATTTCCCGAAGCACTAACGTCTGCCAAAAGCATGACGGTTAATTCGCGTTCTTCTTCAAATACTTTTACATAGGGATGTCCAAACCGAGCCGTAACGTTCCAATCAATGGTACGAATATCATCACCGGGGGCATATTCTCTTACTTCTGAAAACGCCATACCCCTTCCTTTGAACACCGAATGGTATTCGCCCGAAAAGATTTGACTGCTCAAGCCTCGCGTCTTGATTTCAATCTTCCGTACTTTGGATAAAAGTTCGTTGGTTTCCATTGATTAGAGATTAGACTTTAGATGTTAGATATTAGACATTGTCGGAAAAGCCAATCGGTTCGTTCTCCTAGTCTAATGTCTAAAATCTAATATCTATAAACTACTAAGGTACCTCTACCGTATTTAAAATCTCTGCTATAATTTCTTCCGAAGTTATGTTTTCGGCTTCTGCTTCGTAGGTGAGGCCAATACGGTGACGCATTACGTCGTTGCAAACGGCCCGCACATCTTCGGGAATTACATAACCTCGGCGTTTGATAAAGGCATAAGCTTTTGAAGCCAATGCTAAATTGATACTTGCACGGGGCGAACCGCCGAAGCTGATCAGATTTTTAAATTTAGCTAATTTATATTGTTCGGGAAAGCGGCTTGCGAAGACGATATCCACGATATAATTCTCGATTTTCTCGTCCATATACACCTCACGCACCACTTGGCGGGCTTTGATTATATCTTCGGGGTGCATAACCGGACTTGGTTTTGGGAATTCGCCCAAAACATTCTGACGGATGATTTTCTTTTCGTCTTCTTTCTGAGGGTATCCAATCACCACTTTCAACATAAACCTGTCCACCTGGGCTTCAGGCAGTGGGTAGGTTCCCTCCTGCTCCACCGGATTTTGGGTGGCTAAAACTAAGAATGGGTTTGGAAGCATATAGGTTTCGTCGCCAATGGTTACTTGGCGTTCTTGCATGGCTTCGAGCAAAGCACTTTGCACTTTGGCCGGAGCACGGTTTATTTCATCGGCAAGGATGAAATTGGCGAAGATTGGCCCTTTGCGAATAGTGAAGTCTTCTTTCTTTTGATTGTAGATTAGCGTTCCCACTAAGTCGGCGGGGAGCAAATCGGGCGTGAATTGTATCCGGCTGAAATCGGCATGGATGGTTCCGGCCAAGGATTTAATAGCAAGCGTTTTTGCGAGACCGGGTACTCCTTCTAGCAGGATATGGCCGTTGGCAAGCAATCCTATCAGCAAGCGTTCTACCATATACCGCTGACCGATGATGACCTTGTCCATCTCCATTGTTACCAAGTCCACAAAGGCACTGTCACGCTGAATGCGTTCATTTAGTTCACGTATATCTGTTACCATAGATTAAAAATTTTCGGGGGCAAAAATACCTTCACTAAATTTTAACATTTCCCAAGCCTTGTTAAGAATTGTTAAGCAGAATTATAAAGAAATTTAATAGGAGTTGTTAGACCTTGTGGGTGATAAACATATATTAGACCAAAAAAAAAGCCAAACCTTTTTAGGTTTGGCTTTGCTGCAAATCCAAATTAATTATCCCACTATTATGGTTTGGGGAGCTGACCAATCGCTGGCAATTTCGGGGTGCTTGGAGTTATACCACCGCATGCGGATTTTCATCCATTTTCCTTCATTTTCATTGCCTACATCCAACACAAAGGAGGCTTTGGTGGAGGTTACTTGGGGGTATTTTAAATTCAATTCCGGAAATTCAGTTTGAGAATCAGAGAAAACAAAACTGGCCTGAACGCTATCGGCACCTTCGGGGAGGCTGGCTCGGCTGCCATCGATGCCGGTCCGACATTTCATATTAAAGCTGGCTCCACCGTTTGATTTAGCCGAAAACATAACGCCTTCCGTAATTTTTGTTAGCGGTTCGCCCGGGTCGGCATCCGGAATAGCAATATTCAAAGCCGTGTAGTCGGCTAAGATAATATTGGTACTGGTAGCCATCCGGTTGAGCAGGGGTTGGAAAAATATCCCAAAATCTTTTACAAAAGCCACCACATTGTTTCGGGTTACTCTATTTTTAGTGTTGGGGTCGGAATGCTTATCCCAAAGACCGTTGTTGCTACTATTGCTCCATTGGTCGCGTTTAGTTTGAAGCTCAGCCATTTCGCTTCCGGTGCCGGTGGTTAGGCCAAGCCTTTCGCCGTTTGCAACTGTGCCACCTGTTGGGATGGCTAATAGATAATTAATTGCAGTTCTAACATAATTCGAAAATTTGTCGAGTGCTGTAGGGATGCGTGAATTACTCATTTTATTGTTTATTTTTTGGTGTATAAATATTGATGCTGTTTTGTATTACTTACTGATAATCATATAATTATTTTAGCTATAATCCTAAATATTTACTTTTTCCTCAATTTCTCTTTCCTTCTTCTTACCATAACTGGCCGCGTGGCCAATGTTTCGGGCCTCGCGGCCAATGTTTCGGGCCATGCGGCCAATGTTTCGGGCCACATGGCCAATGTTTCGGGCCATGCGGCCAATGTTTCGGGCCGCGTGGCCAATGTTTCGAGCCGCATGGCCAATGTTTCCGGCCAATATTCAAAGAACTATAGCTACTGATTCAGGATATCAAAAGCCGAGCTATATTCCTTCTGAATTAGTGCCCCAAAATTAGGGGGTAGCCAAATCCATTTACGGCGGAATATTCCTATCTAAATGTTAAAAAGGAAATTAGAGGTCTTTCAGGCTATCAATAAAACGGATTATCTTGGCTATGCAGTCCAGTCCGGTGTGTTCCATTATTGCTTTGTGATAGTCTGACACTCTTTTCGAGTCAATATTCATGGCCGTGCCGGTATCTTTTAGTGATTTCGCTTCGGGCCAAAGCAGCAGGCTTTGAAACAAGGGATTATCTAAACTAAGAAAATTTTCTACCTCTTTGTATCTTTTTACTGTTTCGCAGGGTGTTATGCCCAAACTAACCCTTGCTTCGCCTGCCATCACTTTCTGCACCACCTCCCGCAAGCCTTCTGATTTAAGATTATAGGGCACATAGCCCTTAAAACCAAACCTTTCGGCCTTGAGCGTAAAATTCCAAAGCCGATAGTCGCTATGGCTAATCATGGCTGAATAGGGATAAGCTTGCTGGATATACATGGCCAGGTATATTCCGGCAAAGTGGCCCGAAAAGGGATTGTAAATCACGACGGACCTTGGGTTATCGGCCAGGAGAGCTTTTAATGCCTCCACATTGCCAACACATTTCACACAAGGCAAACCCATTTTGCTGTGCAGCACATGATGATAATACTCCTCCATGCATGCATTTTCGTGAAGAGCGATTACTAGCGTATGTTCCGGGTCAAGGGGCAGAAACTGCCTCGGAACCGGTGGAGAGTTTGAATTCCTGCCCATGGCCTAAACAATTAGTGGCCACAAATATAGGGGTTTATTTTAGGTGGGAAAAATCATTATGCCATATTTGAATTCCCCAAAATTTCCATTTTATCCAATTATGGTATTTCAAAACCTAACTTTGCTGCGTGGAATTCATCGAAAACATAAAACGTAAAATCGGTTTCTTTTTTCTCAACAGAGAAGAATTGCCGAAACGGACTATAAAGGTATCGAATTTGGCTCAGGCTAAGAATATTGGGATTATCTATAATGCCACCGAAATAGCCACCTACAACATCGTAAGGGAATTTGTAAAGCAACTTCGTGATGATAAAAAACAGGTGAAAGCCTTGGGCTATGTGGATAATGTGCCTGCCAAAGACTTTCAACAAGCCAAGCTCGAATTTGATTTCATTCAAAAAACCGACCTCAATTGGTACTATATGCCCGGCCATCATGTGGTGGATAATTTCTGCAACGAGCCTTACGATTTACTCATTGATTTAAGCGTGGACAAGGTTTTACCCCAACTTTTTGTGCTCACTTGGGCAAAAGCTAAATGCAAAATCGGGCGGCAGGACGATTCCTTAGAGAAACTCTACGACATTATGATAAACGTTGATAAGAAGCCCGACCTCAAATACCTTATCGAACAAGTAAAACATTACCTCACCATTATAAATCATCCCCGACATGCTTGATTTTTTAAACGGCACAGGCGTTGCCATCATCACTCCCTTCCACAAAGACGGTTCTGTGGATTTTATTGGACTCGAAAACTTGGTGGAACACCTCATAGCCGGAGGAGTTGGTTATTTGGTGGTATTAGGCACCACCGGCGAAACGGCTACCCTTTCAGCAATGGAGAAAGAAGCAGTGGTGGCAGCCGTTTTAAGTGTGAATAAAGGCCGATTGCCAGTGGTACTTGGTGTAGGTGGAAACAACACAGCTGAAGTGTTGAACCAATTGCAGGAATACGATTTTAGCGAAATAAGTGCAGTGCTATCCGTGTCGCCCTATTACAATCGCCCAACTCAGGAAGGCATATTCCAGCATTACAAAGCCGTTTCGGAAGCATCGTCCAAACCGGTGATTATTTATAATGTCCCTTCTCGCACCGGAAGCAACATTACGGCAGAAACTACAATCCTCATAGCCAAAGAGTTAGAGAACGTTATTGCAACTAAAGAAGCATGCGGAAGCATAGAACAGATTATGCAAATAATTGCCCATAAACCCGATGACTTTAAAGTGATTTCGGGCGACGATTCACTTACCTTACCCATTTTGGCGGCAGGCGGAGTGGGCGTTATTTCTGTGGTGGCCAATAGTTTTCCGGCACAAATTGCCGAATTAGTAAAAGCAGGACTTAAAGGCGATTTCGCTACCGCCCGGAAACTTCATTACAAATTAAACGGCATAACTGCTCTCCACTTTGAAGAAGGAAACCCCGCCGGAGTTAAGGCCTATCTGTCGAAGTTAGGCATTTGCGAACCCTATGTCCGGTTGCCGCTCGTAGCCGCTTCATCGGGCTTAAAAGAGAAAATTCGCGAATCAATAAAAGCCTTGAAATAGGTTATGAAATACAATCTGGCTATCGTTTTCTGTGCAGTAATTCTTATTGCAAGCTCCTGCAAAAAAACCGAAACAACGGTAGTTCCCCCACCCGTAAATCCAAAAGGAATCTTTGTGTTATGTGAAGGGAATTTCACCGGTGGTAATGCCGCAATTACCTTTTACGATGCTGTGAAGAGGGAAACCACAGATGATATTTTTAAGTCGGCAAACGATTTTCAACTAGGCGATGTGGGGCAAACTATTACTTTGATAGACGGTAAATTCTATGTGGTGGTGAATAATTCGGGCAAAATTGAAGTGGTAAATCCGGCCGATTTCAAGGTTGTGCAAACCATTACCGGGTTCACAAGCCCCCGCAGTATTCTGAAGGTTTCAGACACTAAGGCCTATGTTTCCGATTTGTATGCCAATCATTTATCCATTGTTAATTTAAGTTCAGGTACAATCACCGGCACTATCTCCATTAAGAGCTGGACCGAAGAAATGGTGATGCTAAATGGCAATGTATATGTGGGAACAGTAGAGAACACTAAAATCTATGTGGTAAATCCCGCCACCGATGCCCTAACCGATAGTATCGCCGTTGGCAACTCTCCCGGCAATCTGCTTTTAGATAAAAACGCAACACTTTGGGCATTATGCGGTGGCAGCGAAATAAATGCTAACAATGGTTCTATTTACAAAATTAGCCAACCCGGAAATAACGTTAGCCTCTTCCACAACTTCCCCTCTCCCCTACCCTACGGCACTAAGCTAAGTTCCAATTCAACCTTAGACACCATTTATGCTTTAGCCTCCGATATTTATCGCTTTCCGTTTCAGGCAGCGAGCTTACCCGCCCCAATCATTGCCCGCGGTCAGCACAATTGGACGGCATTGGGGTATGATTCCTCCACCGGAAATATAGTTGCAGGCGAAGCATTTGATTTTAACCAAAACGGAAAAGTCTATTTATTCAATCAAAGCCTTACTAAGGTTGATTCCTTTTCCTGTGGAATTTTACCTTCAGAGATTTTGTTTTATTGAGATTGGGATTACTATTTCTGTTTGCCAAATATGTAGGCAATTTCAAAAGAAATATATTTGCAGAAATATAAATGATATGAAAGCGATAGAAACAACCGGTACAATAAACAAAGCGGGTTTCCTGAAATTAGATAAACCTTTCAAAACCGCCACGCCCCAAAAAGTTAAAGTAATAATACTTTTCGGTGATGACGATACGGAAGAATCTATATGGTTAAGTGCTATAGCAACCAACCCGGCTTTTGATTTTCTAAAAGAAAAGGAAGAGGATATTTATTCAATTACCGACTGTAAAACTTACAGCAAATGAAAGGAGATATAGTACTTGTTCCCTTTCCCTTTGATGATTTTTCAAGTGTGAAATTGCTTTAAATCTCAACCAATTTCTCAAATCCGCCCATTCAATAGAATCTCTCAATCAAATTTATTCTGCCTACATTTGCCCCAATGCTTCTAAGGCCTATTTGCTTTCTTGTCATAGTTTTTTGGGGAAGTGTTTCAGCTCTTAAAGGGCAAACTTTGGCTGATAAAACTAAGTTAGGCTACGAATTAGCCTATCAATATAGGCTAAAATCAGCTGATAGTCTTTTGGCTGATAATAGAAGTAAACATCCAAATAATTACTTGAATAATTTGCTGGCGGCACACATTGATTGGTGGCGAATGATGTCGGGCGACCGAAACAAAGTAATTGATAAGCATTTTAATCTGGAAGTGGAAAGTGGTATGAAATTGCTCGACAAAATCGGTATCGAACGCATGACCCACGAGCAGCTATTTCATTATCTATCGCTCTATGGGTTCAAGTCCAGAATTCTTTTCCGGGATGGGGCTTGGCTTAAAGCTATTCAAACCTTTAAAGAAAGTTCATCCATTATTGGCCAATTGATGGGGCACGAGCCGGAATATGATAAGTTTTATTTCGTTACCGGACTATATCACTTCTATGTGGGCAATGGCCGCCAAAATTACCCCGTGGCTAAAGCCGCCCTAATGGGATTTCCGCCCAGCGAAAAAATGAAAGGGGTTGAATATCTTTACAAACTGATTCATAATCCCGACTTAGCCATCAAAACCGAAAGCCGCTATTTTCTTACCTATATGAGCAATAGCGAACTCAAAAATCCCAAGGAAGGCCAACGCCTAGCCGAAATGTTGGTAAAGGATTATCCGGTAAACCCTATGTTCCATTTTTTGCTATTTAGAAGTTTGGTTAGGCAGGGCAAACTGGACGATGCAAGAAAGGAACTTGGTCATTTGGAATATTCGGTTACCAGCAACCCTCAGGGAAAACCAGAATACTTAACCTATTGGAAGGATAAAGCACAGGAAGAATTAAAGAAATATTATGAAGGGACAGCAAAACCGGAAAATGATTAGAAAACAATGCAGACAGTAATACAAGTAGAAAACGTAAGTAAGCAATATCGGCTGGGCAAAGTGGGTTCGGGTACCTTACGCGACGATTTAACGGTTTTTTGGGCAGGTTTGCGTGGAAAAGAAAACCCTTTCCTTAAGGTTGGTGAAGAAAACCGCCGCGACGAAAAAGGAAACAGCGATTACGTGTGGGCCTTGCGTGATATTGATTTTGCTGTAAAAGAAGGCGATGTGTTGGGCGTAATCGGGAAAAACGGTGCAGGTAAGTCCACCCTGCTCAAAATCCTGTCGCGGGTAACCACCCCCACAACGGGTTCTATAAAAGTAAAAGGACGCATCGCCAGTTTGCTCGAAGTAGGTACCGGCTTTCACCCCGACCTAACCGGACGCGAAAACATGTTTCTGAACGGGGCAATTTTGGGAATGACTCAAAATGATGTGAAGCTGAAGTTCGACGAAATAGTAGCCTTTAGTGGCGTAGAGAAATACATCGACACCCCCGTGAAACGCTACAGCAGCGGAATGTATGTGCGGTTAGCTTTTGCTGTGGCGGCCCATCTCGAACCCGAAATATTGATTATAGATGAAGTGTTAGCCGTTGGAGATGCCGATTTCCAAAAGAAGTGTCTTGGCAAAATGAAAGATGTAAGCGGCCAAGGTCGAACCGTTATTTTTGTAAGCCATAATATGGGAGCCGTAAAAAGCCTCTGCAAAACCGGCCTGGTTATGCAGCATGGCCGTGTGATAGCTAACACCGATATAAATTCAGCCATTAATGTGTATACAGGTTCGCATATACAAAGCGACGAAACACCCTATTCCATCACTCGAGATAAAGACCCTAAGAAAGTTTGCCAGATAATTTCTGCTGAAATTCTGAATCCCAAAGAATCGTTTGATGTGTTCGATGATATTTATGTAAAGTTTACCGTAGTGGTAAACGAAAAAGTAACCGGAACGTCGCCCATGATTAATATCAAAGATTCTACACAGGACATAGTGAAATCTTTTACTTCCGATCAACATACCGAATTACTGGATGAATGGTTACCTGGCACCTATACGTTCATAACCAAATTACCCTCTATTCTCAAAAAAGGGCTTTACAGTATCGACCTCGAAATTGGCAAGCTAATGGTATCGCCTTACGATGCACTTAATGAAGCCTTCACTATTAATATAGATGAGCTTTCCTTTAATCCTTCCATGAAATCGTTTGCATCCTATCGCGAGGGATTAGTTACTGCACGTTTCGATTGGGAAATAAATAAGCACTAAGAAAATGATTTTAGTTACAGGCGGTGCAGGTTTCATAGGCTCAAAATTGGCTCAAAAGCTCTTGGATAATGGTGAAGAAGTAGCAATAATTGACAATCTTTCAACCGGGTATTTATCCAATATTCCTCAAGGGGCAGTATTCATTCAGGGGGATGTTTTTGATACTGCTGTATATGGAAAACTATCCGATTTGCCCATTACAGGTATTTTTCACATTGCCGGACAGGCATCGGGAGAACTTAGTTTTGAAGACCCGGCTTACGACCTTAAAACCAATACACTTTCCACCTTGCTGATTTTGCAGTTTGCCAAAATGAAAGGTATTTCCCGATTGGTTTATACCAGTTCAATGTCGGTATATGGCGATAAAGATGAAGCAGCCACTGAAGTATCTGCTACCAACCCCAAATCATTTTATGCCGTTGGGAAATTAGCCAGCGAGCAATACCTGAAAATATATTCCCAATTTGGAATAAAATCCACTTCCTTGCGGCTCTTCAATGTGTATGGTCCCGGCCAAAATATGGAAAACCTCAAGCAGGGCATGGTAAGTATATTTTTAGCACAAGCCCTTGCCAACAAAAAAATACAGGTAAAAGGCAGCGGCGACCGTTTTCGCGATTTTATATTTATTGATGATGTGATTGAAGCTTTGCTGCTTTCCTATTACAAAACTGGACAGGATTACGCCTGCTATAACATTTGCACCGGACGGAAAACTACCATCAACACTTTACTCGAAATTATCCAATCTGAACTTCCTTTCGCTATTTCTGTTTATTTTGAAGGAAGCACTCCCGGCGACCAACACGGATTGTTTGGAAATAACAGTTTGTTTGCTTCCGGTTTTGGCTTTGTACCCAAAGTGAGTTTGGAAGAAGGAATAAAACAGACCATAAAAAAACTACTTATCAAGCAATGAAAATTCTCGACTGCACCCTCCGCGATGGCGGATATTATACCAACTGGGATTTCCCAAAAGAAATGGTGAATACTTATTTTGAGGCATTCAACAATTTACCTGTGGAGTATCTTGAAATAGGTTATCGCTCCAACCCAATGAAAAACTATTTGGGTGAGTACTTTTACTGTCCGGTGTATGTGTTGGAGAAAATCAAACAACAATCGAATAAGAAATTAGTCATCATTCTCGATGAAAAGGATGTAAGGCTTGAGGATATGGATACGCTACTCAATCCCTGCATTGGCCTGATAGATATGGTAAGGATTGCTCTTGACCCAAAACAATTTTCACGAGCATTAACCTTAGCCGCAGCTATCAAAAGCAAGGGCTTTGAAGTAGGCTTCAACGTAATGTATATGTCGAAATGGGGTGAGCAAAGTGGCTTTATATCACAGCTAAAGGATGTAAACGGCATCGCAGATTATTTCTATATGGTAGATTCCTACGGAGGCGTTTATCCCGAAGATATTCGAAATACTTACAATTTAGTACGCAGCCAAACAGATGTAAAAATAGGATTCCACGGTCATAACAACCTCGAATTGGCTCTTATTAATTCACTCACCGCCATTGAATGCGGGGCTGAAATAATTGATGCCACCATTACTGGAATGGGTCGCGGTGCAGGAAATCTGAAAACCGAACTCCTTTTGGTAGCATTGGCTAGCAAGGGCTTAATTCCTGAACTAGATTTTGATGCTTTAGGCCGGGTTGTTGATCCCTTTGCTAAAATGCAGGCCGATTATGGCTGGGGAACAAACCTTCCATATATGGTTTCGGGAGCTAATTCCTTGCCGCAAAAGGATATTATGGAATGGCTAACCAAAAGGTTTTACTCCTTCAACAGCATTATCCGATCCTTACATAATATGAAGCTTGGGCAAAAAGACAATATCAAATTGCCTACTTTTTCTCCCGAAAAGAAATTTTCCAAAGCAATTATAATTGGAGGAGGACCTTCGGCTATAGAGCATAACGAAGCCTTGAAGATGCTACTAAAGCAAGAAAAAGACGTTTGCCTTATCCATTCGAGTAGCCGAAATGCTTTGCCTTTTACAGGTCTTGATGTGGAACAGTATTATTGTTTGGTAGGAAACGAAGGACATCGGCTTGAAAAGGTATTTGACACTAAAAAAGAATTTCAAGGAACGTGCATTTTACCGCCTTATCCCAGAAAAATGGGAACCTATATTCCATCGGCTGTGGAGGCTAAAACCTTTGAATTGGAAAATATCTCTTTTACTAAACTCACTCAGGATTCTCCAACAGCTTTAGCAATTCAAACGGCCATTAACCTTGGAATTTCGCAACTTTTGTTTGTGGGATATGATGGTTATTCGGGAAATAATATTGGGGAAAAGGAACAGGATTTATTTATGGAAAATGAATTATTGTTTGCTGATGCTCGCCAAGCAGGACTTTCGCTATATAGCCTAAACACTACAAAATACAAGGAATTAGGTTCGAAATCTGTTTATTCGCTTTTCTAAAACCTAATACTTTTGCCCATACATACTAAATAGCATTTAACATATATACTTAATATTTCAATAATGATTACAAACGAAAATATCGCTGAATTCAGTGAGCGTCAGCAGGCGTTAAGGAGGTCTCTTTGACATCGAAATCAAGATACGACAAATAGCCGAGGAAGAATCTCTTACTCAAAACCCAACCTTTTGGAACGACCCCAAGAAGGCGGAGGAAATACTTAGAAAAATTAGCGAAAAGAAAACATGGGTAGATGCTTATCTGGCCCTCGAAAAAAGTGTGGACGACCTTCGCACCATGTATGATTTCTTTAAGGATGGCGATGCCTCGGAAGCTGATTTGCAAAGTCAGCATGCCGAAACAAAAGTCCTGCTCGACAATATGGAATTCAAAAAGATGCTAAGCGGCAAGGAAGATTCGCTGAATGCAGTTATAACCATTAACAGCGGGGCCGGCGGAACTGAAAGCTGCGATTGGGCCGGAATGCTTATGCGGATGTATATCATGTGGGGCGAAAAAAACGGTTTTAAAATCAAGGAAATTGATATTCAGGAAGCCGAGGTGGCCGGAATTACGCAGGTTACGTTGGAATTTGAAGGACCATTTGCCTACGGATATTTAAAAGGAGAAAGCGGTGTCCATCGTCTGGTGCGGATTTCGCCCTTCGATGCCAATGCCAAGCGGCACACTTCTTTTGCATCGGTATATACCTATCCGGTGATAGACGACACGATTACAATAGATATTAATCCTGCCGATTTAGAATGGGATACGTTCCGATCGGGCGGGGCAGGTGGACAAAACGTGAACAAAGTGGAAACGGCAGTGCGGGTTACACACAAACCCAGCGGTATTATTATCAAAAATCAGGAAAGCCGAAGCCAAATGAATAACCGAGAGAATGCATTGAAATTGCTCAAATCTCAGTTGTATGAAATTGAGCTCCGCAAACGCAACGAGGTGCTTGATGCTATTGAGGGTTCAAAAAAGAGAATAGAATGGGGCTCACAAATCAGGAATTATGTTTTGCATCCGTATAAGTTAGTAAAAGACTTGCGAACAAACCACGAAACTAGCGATGCTGCGGGAGTTTTGGACGGCGACTTGAATGATTTTATTAAGTCGTATCTGATGGAATATAGCGATTAAAGAGATGAATGAATTTAAGTAGAATATAGAATTCCAATTAAAAACTAATCTTAAACACACTTCCTTTCTCCTTTGAATATTCAACACTTGCACCTATCTGTTGCGATAGCAGCCTGATAATGCGTAAACCCAATGTAGTAGGTTTACCCGCTAGCAGGGCTTCGTCCATTCCCGGGCCATTGTCTTTGTATATTAATTTTAGTTTGGAAGAATTGCCATCAGTGGCAGGGTTTAGGCTGATGACTATTTCGCCCTGTGGCACTTCCGCAAAAGCATATTTGTATGAATTGGTTAAAAGTTCATTCAATATCAAGCCCAAGGGAATGGCTTTATCAATCAGGATATAGGTTTCGGGAATGCTAAGCGTAATGATTACATTATTTGCCGAGCTGTGAAAAAGTGTTTTCACTTGGTCTGTGAGTTCCTGCACAAAGGCATGGAGTTCCGCCTTCTCTAAGCCATCCGTTTGATAAAGCTTTTGATGCACTAAGGCAATTGATTTCACTCGGCTTTGGCTTTCGGCAATAGCTTTCTTGGCGTGTTCATCTTTCAATCCGGCACTTTGCAGCATTAGCATACTCGAAATAGTTTGCAGGTTATTTTTCACCCGATGATGAATTTCTTTCAGCAGCAATTCCTTTTCGCCCAAAAGTCGTTCGAGCACAGTTTTCTGCTTTTCAATTTCCGCCGTTCGTTCAGTAACTTTTAGTTCCAAAGCCTTGTTTTGGTCTCGCAACACCTTTTCCCTAAGCCTAATGAAAGCCATCATACTTCCTCCAAAAGCTATAATTACGGCCAGATTAAACCACCACGAATTCCACCAAGGTGGCCGAATATATAAGCTGAAACTTACCTGAGCCGACGACAGTTTTCCTTCTTCCCCAATGGCTTTTGCCTTGAAGGTATAAGTTTTACCTGGGGCAAGGTTGGTGTAGGTTAGAGCATTGTTTTCGGTGGGTTCCGACCAGTTTTCATCTTGTCCTTCCAGTTGAAAAACATACCTCGCCTCCTTGGTAGTAAGTGCCTGAATATCGAACGTAAGGTGGTTTTTATTATAGGGGAGTTCTAGATTTTCGGGAAGAAATGTTTGGGAATTGAAGGATTTGCAGTAGGGAGTAAAGTCTGCATTCTGGTAAAATAAACGTATTCCCGTAAGTTCCAATTTGGGAGGAATGGGCTGCGAACGGTCTTCGGAGGGAATGTATCGCGACAGACCATTTACCGTTCCAATGAGCAGAGAACCATCCGCAGCCGAAAGCAGTGCGTTTGCGTTAATTGTAGTCGGACGAAACCCCTGAGCCGTGTTGTAGCGTTTAACGGTTTGCTTGGATTCCTTATAAGGCAACTTTATCCTATCTAAACCCTTCTCGCCGCCAAGCCAAAGGCTATTCGTAGCCTTATCGAAATACATAGCCTGAACAAAATCAGCACTCAGTCCATCGGTAACTGTGGTTTGGTTGAGTTTGCCATCCTTGTAGCCATACATTCCCGATTCTCCCGTCCCGAAATAGAGAGTTCCTGCTTGGTCCTCGGTAATACTCCAAACTGCTTTATCCGCAAAGCCCTTAAAAGCGATAAACGATTCACAATCGTATTTCACAACTCCTGCGTCCTGTGTTCCGAACCAAATTGTGCCTTTACTGTCTTCAAACACAGTGAGTATATTATCCGTTGGGAATTTGTTTTTAGTATAAAAATGTGTACTTGAACCCGCTTTATCAATGCAAAATACTCCCGAACCGTAAGTAGCTATCCAAGTTCGGCCTTTGCTATCGTGAATAATTTTCTGTGGCGAAATAATCAGCGAATCGTTCAGTTTATCGAAATGCTTAATTGTTGGTGGGAAATTTTGATTTCTTGGCATGGGAAGCATTTCATAGGCATCCGAGCCCATGCTTAAAACTTGATAAATTCCATCTTGAGCAGCTATCCAAATCACTCCGTTTTTATTAGCGATAGAGCTTACATTTACGTTGGCTAATTGGGTATTGTAAAGCAATTTCCGAAACTTTATGCCTGTGTTGGGCGAAAACACGTACAAACCATTGGCAGTTCCAACAAGATAAATGTCCTTGCCGACAGCACAAAGAGCCGTAACGTGTCCAAACAATCCATCCATTAATGTATAGTGTTTAAAAGCCTGACTGCATAACATATTTACACCACTACCCCCAGTGCCTGTCCAAATATTGCCTTCGTAATCAGTCATCACAGCTTGAATGACAGTTTCCCCCATATAATAGTAGGCTTGCTTTGGGGGGATGATAGTGTTACGTCCGTTGGAATTTTTAGTAACCCGTGGTCGGAGGCTATCCAAATATTTCCAAGACTATCTTGTGCAATGCTCCCCATCAAGTCGTTTTGCTGAGCAGAGGGTAAAGGATAGTCAATGATGGTTTCGTTAGGTTGAAAAATAATGACTTTGCCCATTACAGAACCAAACCAAACGTTTCCCTGCTTATCGGTATGCGATGAAAAAAAACCGTTATCTGAAATGCTTGGATGACCGGAAAATGTACTGATTTTACCCTTATCCATCATCGCAATACCATCTTCAGTTCCGAACCAAATCCGGCCTTTTCGGTCTTGGGTAACCGTATAAACTTCATTAGATGGAAGTCCGTTCGCTGTGGTGATGGATTGTATTTTCTTCCCATCCCACACTTTTACCCCATTGGCTTGGGTAGCGAAGTATAATTTACTATCGGGAGCAGCGAAAATGCAAAAAACTAAATCGGATATAAATGGCTTCACCGCTTTTTGTTTGGGTAATTCTCTACCATTGAAGTGCAAAACACCTTCGGAAGTCGCAACCCATATTTCACCTTTTTTATCTTCTGCGATATAGGTTACATCGTTGCTGGGCAGTCCTTCGGATTTGGTAAAGTTCTTAAATTCCTTTCCATTAAACCTATTTACCCCGCCGCCTTGGGTAGCAAACCAAATGTATCCTTTACTATCTTGAAAGATTTGATTTACCGAAGCACTTCCCATCCCCTGCTGCACACTGTATGTTTGAAAGTGATATTGCTGAGCCGTCGCAACCTGAATACCAATAGCAAGGGAAAAGATAAAGAAGGCTATTTTCATTGGTTGACTTATCACAAAATTAACCACAATTAGATACATACAACTATTCGCAATTTTATTTCATTTTTATTTATGGAATATAAATCCGGGTTACATCTAAACCTCAAATCAATTAAAATTCATAAAAATGAAAATCAACTTAATCCTTTCGCTGATGCTGATTTCAGGCATCTCAATTGCTACAAACAAAAACATCCCTTCAAGGCCACACCGAATTACCGTTTACTTGCAGGGTGCACAAATTCACCACTCCGAAGACCTCACTATTCCGTTAGGAACAACTGAATTTAGCTTTCAAGGAGTGTCGCCCTATATGGATCAAAACACGGTGGTTTCATCCGGCAAAGGCGATTTCACTATCCTCGAAACACGTTTCAATACCCGCTACCCTGAAGCAATAGTGGAAAAAGATTCAAACCCGCTTCAACAAAAATACGAACGCCAAATAAGGCTCAAAAACGATAGTATTCAGGAACTCAATTATTCACTGAAACTTTTAGAGGCCCGTAAAAAGAACTTAGTAGTGGAAAAGAATTTCTTGGAAAACAACCGCCTAATTAAAGGAGAAACCAAACGAGACACCTTGGCTTTAGTAATAAATGCTTTGGAATATTACCGCTCCAGAATGGGAAATATTGATGCCGAATGGATAAAAGCAACTCGGGAGGAAGATAAATTAAACCGTCAAAAAGCCGAGATGCAAGAGAGCGTAAACGAACTCTCCAACTTAATAGCCAAAATTAGAAGCGGCGAACCAGTTGAGGATGCACAACCTATTTATGAAGTGGTTATAACGGTTTCAGCCGATGTGGCTCAGGCCGGAAGTATTGACTTTAATTACTATACTCCACAGGCTTCGTGGATTCCCGAATATGACCTCAAGGCTAAAACAATTTCTACAGGAATACAGTTGGTGCAAAAAGCTAAAGTCTATCAGAATACTTTGACAGATTGGAAGAACGTTCAGATGACGCTTTCTACCGGAAATCCCCGCCTTAGCAATTCACGCCCGTTTTTGAGTCCGTTTTATGCAGGATATTACCGTCCTTATGCCACTCAGGAAGTTTTAGTTAACACAAATGTAGCAGGTATGGCAATGATGGAAATGATTGATGATGCAGAATATGACGCAAAGAAATCTGCTCCGAAAATGCAGGCGGAAGCAAAAATGCCGGCTAACTACACTACAGTTGTAAACACACCTGTCCTGGTGGAATATAAAATTGATGCCAGTTACAGCATACCTTCTGATAACAAGCCACATGTTGTGGTAATTCAAAAGAAAGAGCTCGATACTAAATTTGAATATTACGCCATTCCAAAATTAGATGCCGATGCTTTTTTACAAGCCAAACTCATCAATTGGGAAGAATTGAATCTATTGCAGGGGGAAGCAAAAATTTATTTCGATGGTTCGTTTGTTGGGAAATCATCCATTAATCCAAGCATAACATCCGATACTCTGGCTTTGGATTTGGGCCGCGATAAAAGCATTAACATAGAACGCAAAAAATTAAAAGACAAATGCAAAGAGCAGCTTTTGGGCGAGAACAAAATAATTACCCGTTCCTATTCAATAACTTTAAGAAACAACAAAAGCATTGCAGCAAAAGTGAACGTGCAAGACCAAATTCCTCTGTCAGCACAAAAAGACATTGTTATAGAAAACGAAAATCTTGATGGTGCCGATAAAGATGAACTCACCGGAATAATTACTTGGGCAATGAATCTTAAGCCTAAAGAAAGCCGCACAGTTAAATTTTCTTATACCGTTAAATACCAAAAGGGTGTTGTGTTGAATGAATTACCTTAATTTTGAGCGTTTAGAACAAGTTTTGAAAACAAGCTCTTTACACGGAGGCAAGGAGAACATTAAGAAACACAGGGAATTTTCTGTGGAACTCTATGCTCTCCCTACCTCCGTGTTATTAAATATCACACAAAATGAAGAAAATCCTTGTTCTTTGTACAGGAAATAGTTGCCGAAGCCAAATGGCTGAAGGCTTCCTAGAAGAATGGCTTAAAGGTAAAGCCAAAGTATATAGTGCAGGTATTGTTGCTCATGGTGTAAATCCAAAATCTATTGAAGTGATGGCGGAATTGGGATTTGATATTTCGCACCATAGCTCTAATGTTATGGAAGAATACACGGCTATTTCCTTCGATTTCATTCTCACCGTTTGCGATAATGCTAAGGAAAACTGTCCTTACTTTCCGGGAAATGCAGTTCGCTTGCATCAAAACTTCCCCGACCCCTATAATGCAACAGGAACAGCGGAAGAAGTGCTTGATGCTTATCGCCACAGCCGCGATTTAATAGCTATTTGGTGCAGGGAGTTTGTGGTAAAATATTTCTAAGATTGACAAAATTTTATGTAGATATTTTAACACAAATAAAAATCCCTACTTTCGCCAACCAAATTCATTCCTCACCCAAACAAATGAGAAAACTAACCCTCGCAATCTTAGCTACATTTATTGGTTTTACAGCCTTTTCGCAATCTTTTGAAGGTACAATAGAATTCAAACGATTACTTCCAAACGATACTGCTGTATATATTTATCACGTTAAAGGACAAAAAGTGCGGATAGACGAAATGGCCGAAGATGGCAAAACTGTGGAAGGCTCAATGATTGTGAACCTTGCCGACAAAAAAATGTATGCTCTTAGCCACGACCGTAAACTTTATATGGAGCGTCCTTATAAAGCCGATAACAGCGGTAAAATGAATTTGGAGTTAGAAAAGAGCACTAACAGCAAATTTATAAACGGATACAAATGCACACAATGGAGAGTGAAAAACAAAGACAAGGACAGCGAAATAACGTATTGGGTTGCAGAGGGTAAATTTGACTTCTTCTTACCATTGCTAAATGTAATTAACCGCCGCGACAACTTTGCTACATTCTACACTCAATTGCCTGAATCAGTTGGATTCTTCCCGATGTTAGCCGTTGAGCGTAATTTCCTGCGTGACGAAAAAGGTCGCCTACAAGTAACTAAGGTAAATGCACACAATTTGGATAATTCGTTTTTAGAAATTCCTAAAGAGTATAAGAAGGTAGATAAATAACTAGTCTTTTTCAGTCTGAAATAGCAGTATCTAATATATTTTTTCTTAAACTAATCCGTTATTAGAGATTAGTTTAATAGGATATTTAGTCCGACTCCGATTTAAATAACTATCATTTTACCCGATGCTTGGTGTGAATTTTGCCTAAGCTCATAAATATACACTCCTGAACTAAGTTGTGATGTATTAAATTCAGCCTGAAAATCTCCGGCTGGATAGCTCCCCTTGAGCATAGTTTCAATTTCTTTGGGTCAGACTTATTTTCTGGGGAGCAAATGATTTATGCGAACAATTTTTCAAGTCTAAAGAGGAAGAATTTGACATCTGTTACACCTCTTAGATTCGCTCTAAAATGTTTTATTTTGGAGTTAAAG
>CANJNG010000044.1 GCA_947475205.1 Bacteroidota bacterium | reverse complement strand
ACGGAGTAGATGGAGCTATAGGTGCAACCGGTCCTTCGGGAGCGGACGGAGCTAATGGATTAGATGGAGCTACAGGTGCAACAGGTCCTTCAGGAGCAGATGGAATAAACGGATTAGATGGAGCTGCAGGTGCAACAGGACCTTCAGGAGTTGATGGAATTAACGGATTAGATGGAGCTACAGGTGCAACAGGACCTTCAGGAGTTGATGGAATAAACGGAGTTGATGGTGCTGTCGGTGCAACCGGACCTTCGGGAGCAGACGGAATAAACGGAATAGATGGTGCTATAGGTGCAACGGGACCTTCAGGAGTAGACGGAATAAACGGAGTAGATGGAGCTATAGGTGCAACCGGTCCTTCGGGAGCGGACGGAGCTAATGGATTAGATGGAGCTACAGGTGCAACAGGTCCTTCAGGAGCAGATGGAATAAATGGATTAGATGGTGCTATAGGTGCAACCGGTCCTTCAGGAGTAGACGGAATAAACGGAGTAGATGGAGCTATAGGTGCAACCGGACCTTCAGGAGCAGATGGAATTAACGGAATAGATGGGGGTATAGGTGCAAACGGACCTTCAGGAGCAGATGGAATTAACGGAGTTGATGGGGCTACAGGTGCAACCGGACCTTCGGGAGTAGACGGAATAAACGGAATAGATGGTGCTACGGGAGCAACCGGACCTTCAGGAGCCGATGGAATAAACGGAGTTGATGGTACTATAGGTGCAACCGGACCTTCGGGAGCAGACGGAATAAATGGAGTTGATGGTGCAACTGGCCCTTCGGGAGCGGACGGAGCTAATGGATTAGATGGTGCTATAGGTGCAACTGGTCCTTCAGGAGCAGATGGAATAAACGGAGTTGATGGTGCTACAGGTGCAACTGGACCTTCGGGAGTAGACGGAATTAACGGAGTTGATGGTGCTACAGGTGCAACCGGACCTTCAGGAGTAGACGGAATAAACGGAGTTGATGGTGCGATAGGTGCAACCGGACCTTCAGGTGCAGACGGAATAAACGGAACAGATGGAGCAACTGGCCCTTCAGGTGCTGACGGAGCTAACGGTATAGATGGTGCTACAGGCCCAACCGGACCTTCGGGAGCAGACGGAGCAAATGGATTTGATGGTGCTACAGGTGCAACTGGCCCTTCGGGAGCAGACGGAGCTAATGGATTAGATGGTGCTACAGGGGCAACCGGTCCTTCAGGAGCGGACGGGTCTAACGGTGTAGATGGAGCGACAGGACCTTCAGGAGCAGATGGTGCTACAGGTGCAACAGGACCAACTGGAACTTTCATGGACGGAACTCAATCCGGCCAAACTCTTTATTGGGATGGAAGTCAATGGGTACCTAATACATTGATTTCTATTGACAACAGTGCAAATCAAGTTACAGTTAATGCCCAGCTATACGTGCCAAATAATACTACCATTACTGGCAATTTAACTGTAGATACTGATTTTAGATTAGGGGCTTCAACCACTTCAAATTTCACCGTAAATGGCACTACTGGTTCAACAGGAGATGTGTTAGCAATCGACGCAACAGGCTTCCCATCATGGATGTCGTCTTCTAGTCTTTCAGTTACGGAAACCGACCCCAAAGTTGGAGCATTAACCTACAGCTTTTTTCCATTTTGGAATGGTACAACACTTGAAGATGGGCCAATATCGTTGACCGATGGAGATATTAACATAACTAATAATAATGTTACCATTGAGCAATCTCTTGCAGTAAACCTAGATTTAACAGTTGGAAGTCCCTCAAATAACTATAGCAGTTACATTAATGTAAATGGAAACTATGGTATCAATAATGATGTGCTTGCAATTGACATAAATGGTTATCCACAATGGACTGCCTTCTCAGATTTAGAAGCAGATCCTAAAGTGGGAACACTAACTGATAGATATGTTCCTATGTGGGACGATTTGAATGGCGAATTAATAGATTCTCCCATTTCAGTATATGATGCTGATGGAGTTGAAGTCACCATTACCTCTGACAAGTTAATATTATCAGGTAATGAACTCATTGAAGGTTCATTAACACTTGGAAATTTATACTCTTCCTATTTCTATGTTAATGGAACTTACGGCAATCAAGGCGATGTATTGTTAATTGACGGCGGAGGATATCCCAGTTGGCAACCCTCAAGTGGTCTTACAATAACAGAAAGTGACCCAAGAGTTGGCAATTTAACTTCTGGATTTATCCCTGTGTACGAAGGTCCTGCACTTACTGATTCCTATTTAACCTCTGACCCGCAAAATGGTATAAGTGTTGTAAATGGAGCTGGTTTAAATACTAATAGCGTTTCAGTTTCTGGTAACGTTACGTTGAACAATACAAACGGTGCGGCAGACTACTATATGGGATGGAGCAATGCAAATAACCAACCTGAATGGATTAGTCTATCATCTGCAGTAACAAACCTAGAAACTGACCCAAGGGTTGGTGCACTTAGTGATAAAAAAGTACCTCATTGGAACAATACAGCATTCAAGCTTGAAGATGGAATAATTACAGATGATGGAACAAATGTCGGTATTGGAGTTTCAAGTCCACAATATATGCTTCAAGTTGGTAGTGGTGACGCATTATTCGGTGGAAATGTGGGTATTGGTACCTCTACTGCATCCTATGCTTTATATGTTGAGGGTGATATTCATAACACGTTAGATATGTCAAGTAACGGAAATATAATAGCATTAGGTGATCACACCTATTACACCGCTAAAACTCATTATAAATCAATTGGTCCACTAAATTTCAATTTGCTTAGCAGAACAGGCTTTCCACAAAGTATAGTTTCTGATACAACCGCGGTATATATAAACTATAGTGGGTCAGGGGCGGAAGGATTTGCGAGGGCAGATGTTAATGTGCCAGATGGAGCCATAATTACTAAGGTAGTTGCTTATGTAGTGGATAATGACAATGCTCAAAAAGTACGTTTACGATTTATGAAAAACACGTTTGGCTCGGGTTCTTTCACACAGTTGGGTTCACAATCAACTACTGGAACTTTTGCATCGAGCACAGTAACCCAACTGAATATAACAACATCTACAACAGTTGACAATGAAACTACGGCCTATTATGTTGAATATTACGCTAGCAAGGACAACGTTGGCACAAATTTAAAACTGATTAACGTCGTAGTTACTTACACGGTATTGAAGACAGATTAAGGAGATTGGATTTCTCTCAACAACAAAAAAGCCACCCAATAAAGGTGGCTTTTTTGTTGAAGTGTTTTAAGTGTTTTCTATAGTTAAAATAGTCCGTGTATCTCAGCATCAATTTTCGAGATAATCTCGCCTAAATGTTCGGGATGGTCGGCAAATTTATTTTTGTCCACATCTATAATGAGAATCTTTCCGGCAGAGTAATCGCCAATCCACGATTCGTAGCGTTCGTTAAGACGTTTTAAATAATCTAAACGGATAGAGTTTTCATATTCACGGCCACGCTTTTGAATTTGGCTAACGAGAGTTGGCACAGTTGCCCGTAAATAAATTAATAAATCAGGCGGTGCAAGGTGGGCTGACATTAAACGAAACAGCGAAACATAGTTTTCGTAATCCCGGGTACTCATCAAACCCATAGCATGAAGGTTGGGAGCAAAAATGTTGGCATCTTCATAAATTGTACGGTCTTGAATAACCTTTTTCCCGCTTGCCCTGATTTCTTCCACCTGATTAAAGCGACTATTTAAAAAGTATATCTGCAAATTGAACGACCAACGATGCATATCATCATAAAAATCGTTCAGATAGGGGTTATCGTCGGCATCTTCATACCGAGCTTCCCAGCTATAATGTTTTGACAAAAGGTTGGTGAGAGTGGTCTTTCCTGAGCCGATATTTCCTGCGATGGCTATATGCATTGAGCTAAAATTTTAAGGGTACAAATATGTGGAAAAGTAAAAGGGGAAAGCCAATAGTGGAAAATTAAAAATGGTCGTTTAAAAACCATTCACTACCTTAAAACTCAGGCTAAATTCCTTTTCGTACTTTCAAGATGATGCTCAACGTGGTAAACGGTAAAATATAACATTTCACGCATGGTGAGCTTGCCTAATAAGGGATGTGGGATTATTAGATTGTCGAGGTCTTGCTCCGAAAAACCCTGTAAACGAGATGTAAGTGTTTTTACAGACTTGGCTTAATGAATTCGCAATATTTTTCTTTTGTGAAATATCAACTGCTTTCGGCACAAAACTTCCTGAGGCTTTTCCACCATTATCCAATTTGTCGTGGTATTTCTTTACCAAATCTTGGTAAGATTTACTCGGGCGGTTTGCTTTCCCGAAAACAAGCTTAATTACAATTTTAGGCAAAATAAAACCTGTTGAAAGTGGCTTTACGCTTAAATAAATATGTTCAAGTTGTTGCCCGGCTGTCCATTTTCCTGCAGGACTTTGCATAAACTTTGCATCATCTAACTTAGAAACATAATCAATAAATGATTGATGGTTTTCGAGAAGTTTGTTAGTGATTTCGGTGCGGTTCATTGCTCAAGTTCAAACGAAATTTATAGCAATCACTTCAACAATCCAATCAAGAAATCGGGCATTAATCCCAATAAGATTACCAATACAGAACAAATTACGAGCAGAGCTTTGGTATTTGACCCTACTGTAACTTCGGTAGACTCGTCGCCTTCAAACATTACAATTACTATTCGGAAATAGTAAAAAATGCTTACTATAGAGCCTGTGATAGCTACTAAAGTCAAGCCAACGTAATTGTTTGCAATGGCCGCGGTAAAGATGTAATATTTAGCAAAGAATCCGGCTGTGGGAGGGATTCCGGCTAAGGAAAGCATGGCAACTATCACAACAAAAGCTAAGAATGGGTTCTTCTTAGCCAAACCTTTAAAGGATTGAACGTTTGTATTTCCTTTCAAATTGGCCACTGCCAAAAGCACAGCAAAGGCTGAAAGCGATGAAATGGAATAAGCCAATAAATAAAACAACAAGCTGCCTCCGCTTTGGTTGTTCATTGCCAACACAGCCAGCAGCATGTATCCGGCGTGGGCTACACTGGAAAAAGCAAGTATCCGCTTAAAGTCATTTTGCAGCAATGCGGTGATGTTTCCTAATAAAATTGTTGCTCCGGCCATAATCATTATAGTTTGATTCCAGAATAATTCTACGCCCGAAAAGCAGGTAATAAACAATCGGAGAAAGGCAGCAAAGGCAGCAGTCTTTACAATTGTAGCCATAAATGCAGTGATGAGTGTTGGCGAACCGGTATATACATCGGGAGCCCACCAGTGAAAAGGCACGGCGGATATTTTGAAAGCCATTCCTACCATAATCAGTATTAATCCGGCATAGAATATTGCGGGAAGTTCACTGTTATGTTCTGTTACAAACACGCCAATCTTTTGAATGTCGAATGTTGCGGTAGCTCCATAAAGCAAGGCTGTTCCAAACAGAATAAAGCCTGTAGCAAAAGCTCCCATCAAAAAGTATTTGAATCCGGCTTCGTTGCTTCCAAGGTCATTCTTTTGGGTGGAAGCCATTATATACATACTAATACTTACAATTTCTATCCCCAGAAAGAGCATGCTCAGGTTGTTATAGCTCACCATAACTATTGCTCCGGCCATTGCAAAAAGACTGATGGCAAAGTGGTCGCTAATGTGGGCTTTGTCCTGATGATTATCGGCAACCAGCAAAAACCAAAGAAAGCCGGTGAGTAATATCACCCCCGAAAAAGCGAGAGTAAACTCATCTACTATCATCATTCCATACCACAACTGGAATTGTCCCCACTCCATAACGTTAACGCCAATTGCAGCTACTAAACCAAGCAGTATTAAAGAATACAGGAATTTTTTGAAGTTAAAAATCTCTGACAGCATCGCCACAATGCCTAATACGGATAAAGAAATGAGTGCGTTCATAGTTTAATAAAAGCGGGGCGAAGGTAGAAAAAAACTAATGTGATGGCTTGGCTCAGAAAGCAGAAACGGAATGGGTTTTTAACATTTTACCGTTTTCTTCTTTTTGGTAAAACTTCCGCGGGCAATTGAGTTCTTAATGTAATCTGGAGCGAAAGGCACTTTGCAAGATGTGCCGCTCATATCCACCTCTACCTTGCCAATTTTTGCTCCAATGGTTATGGCTTTTTCAGACAATGATTCCGCATAAGCTCCAACGCATATCACGAAATTGTTCATGGTGTATCGCACCCGATTTGGTGAAAGAAAGATTTCGTCTTCTACCCTATCTAAAAGCTGATTAATTTTCTCGATGTTTTTATTATCGTTTTGGGCTAAAGCTACCCAGTTGGCCAGTGTTGCCCAACCCGTAGAAGCTATTTGCGGTTCGGGAGAATTAATCCAATCTAAGGCGGCTTCAAAGCCAAGGGGACTTTCAGCGGCTGTCCAAGCTACAGAATATTCGCTAATCATATTCCAGGTCGCTGTTTCGGCCCAGTTATCAAGGTCGGCTCGGGTCATTTTTGCGGGGTCGGAAATAAGCCCGGCCAAATACATTGCATCAGAGTTGCCGGAAGCAAAAAGTTCTTTAGCTAAGTTGTAATCTATTTTGATGCGTTTTTGGATGGGCTTCATATCGCCTATTTTCACACCAAAGAATGCACCTTTTGCCCCGTGGCGTAGCCATGTTTTGCGGGTTTGTTCAGTGCCTAATTGTTCTAGTTGCTCAAGGACTTCGGTAGCGGTCATTTGTGTATATTTAAGATGCAAATATGCTGTTTATACTAATTCGGGAATTTTAGAGAAGGCTAGCAATCTATCTGTAATTGCCACGAATCCTATTTCAAGAGTTTCCCTTCTTCGTCAAACTCCTTCCAAACTCCAATTTTTTTCCCTAAAGCATATTTCCCTTCGCTTTTTAGTTTCCCCGATGGATGATATTCTTTGAAATTGCCATCCAATTCATTGTTGAGATATGCACCTTCTGTAGCAATAACTTCATTTTTGTGATAGGTTTTCATTGGCCCGGTTCGCTCCCCGTCAACGTAAGTATATTCAATTGATTTCTTCCCATCGTCGAAATACCATATTGCTTTATCGGTTCGTTTCCCGTTGATGTAAGCCCCCTGTTCCTGTTTCTTTCCGTTGCTATACCAAGAGGTTTTCAATCCATTCAACAATCCGTTTTTGTAGTTGGCTTCTACCGATAACCGAGTACCATTATGATAGATTTTGCTCAATCCGTTTAGCTGGCCATTCTTCCACCACTCTTCTTTGTTGATGGTTCCAGCCTCGAATTCAAAGAAAATCCCATCCTTTTTCCCATCAACGAAATTCTCGATTTTGCTTATGGTTGTCTCCGCTCCCTGAAATTCTATCCAATGAGCATCCTTAACACCATTCTTGTAATTCCCTCTAAACTCTTTATAGGAACGGGAGGTTTTAACGCCGGAATATTCTATCCAATAGCCCTGTTTTATTTCAGCGGCATCAACGTGATTGCAGCTATCGGGAATGAAGGGTTTAGTGGTGATGGTTTGCACATTACTAAAGAAGGTAATGGCTAAATACTGAATAAGTGCGAAAGGATTCACTATGCCAGCACCGAATTGAGCAGGGACTGAAATAAATATATTCCGTCGGTATTGTTCAAGTTAGCATCGGCGGCACGCTCCGGGTGGGGCATCATTCCAAACACGTTTTTGGTTTTGTTGCACACTCCGGCAATGTTTTCCTGCGAACCGTTTGGGTTTGCTTCGGTGGAAATAGTTCCATTTTCGTCGCAATACCGGAACATTATCTGTCCATTTGCTTTCATTTCGTTTAACACTTCCTCAGGAGCAAAATAGCGTCCTTCGCCGTGAGCAATCGGTATTTTCAAGGCTTTTGCAGGAACAGAAGCCGTTAGCAGACAATCGTCCTGCTTTTTGATAAACACATTCTTGCAAATAAACTTGTGGTTATTGTTGTGAAGCAAAGCCCCGGGAACAAGTCCGGCTTCGCACAATATTTGAAAACCGTTGCAAACCCCCAACACATAGCCGCCTTTGTTGGCAAACTCGATAACACTGGTCATGATGGGTGAAAAGCGGGCTATTGCCCCCGATCGCAAATAATCTCCATAAGAGAATCCGCCGGGAAGCACCACAAAATCAACACCTTTGAGGTCGGTATCCTTGTGCCAAAGGCTTACTACTTCGCTGCCCGATTGCTGCTGAAGGGTATAAATCATATCCTGATCGCAGTTTGAACCGGGGAAAATCACAACGCCAAATTTCATTATTCAATATTTTGGGCGAAAGTAAGGAATGGCGGGATTGGTGCGATGAAAGGGACGCACGATTTCACTGATTGACTGATTGAAACCTGATTTGAATTAGTTTATGCGTGCTTAATTTTTTAGCATGCTTAATAGCTATTAGCTTCTTGTTAGTTTCGAGTGAACAAATTTAATTGCAAATTTGAGCTGAGAATTCATACCTTCATACCATTTCCCCGCGTTATCAAACGGGGCTACCATAATGACACCCCTCTGGGGTTAATAGGAATTGTTGTTTGGGGACATAAGTTAAATACCCTAACGGCAACTCCCATTTTTAATTACTCCACCACCATCTTCTGGCTTTGTTTCTTCCAGCCATCGGTTACCATGGAGATGTAATAGATGCCTTTGGCATAATTGGTAGTGTTTAGCTCCCAATAGTTTTTTTCTGCTTTACAGGTATGGGAAGCAAGGGTTTTACCCTCGTTGCTGGTGATGGTAATTGTGGATGCTTTACCCGCAGGGTTAAAGTAGGGTACAAGCACCCTGCCACTGTTGGGATTGGGTTGTGGTGGCCACAGCCAAGCCGTTTTGTTAATCAGAGGCTTATTGACCGAAAGCGTAGTATCTGGCGGACTGTACCAGCGAGCAAGGCCGGGGTATGGATTACCGTTGACAAATTCAAAGCTACCAGCCACTATTAATTCATCATTATACACTTGCAAATCTTCTATAAAACCCAGTATTCCCATTATGGGCTTCCATTCCACACCATTCCACTTCATCAGTGTTGTGTCCGATTCGCCAACTGAGTCAGGTATTCCCCCAGCCATAGCTGCATATAGTTCTCCATGATACCATTCTATATCCCGAACACCAAAAATGCCTAATGCACAATAATCATCGGTTTTGAGCGGGATTTTAGACCATTGCTGACCATCCCATCGGGCTATGCCACAGGCACCAAAACCATTGTTGCCACCAACGAAAGTAAAACTACCGGCTGCGTACAAATAATTATCCTCGGAATCCACCGCCAATGCCCACACATCACCCGCAAGCCCAGTATCTAAATCATGCCATTGCTGACCATCCCAACGGGCAATATTAAAAGGATTTCCATTTTGGCTTTGGGTAAAAGCTCCGCTTACATATAACTCTCCTTTAAAAATAGCCATATCTTTTATTTCTGCAAAATCTCCTGAAAGTCCACCATTCATTTGGTGGAGGGCTGTGCCATCCCAATAACTCATCAGGTTGCTTTCTATTCCTCCGTAATGCAAGGGGCCACCGAGGTAAACATTGCCGTTATGGGCTAAAATGGAGGTTACCATTCTGTCGGGGTGGGGAATTGGTAAAGTGGATATTGTATCTCCATCCCATAAATAAAAATCATCATATAAAGAATAATTAGGAAATCCTGTAATACTACCTCCTATCCAAAATTTATCCTGATAGAAACAATATGCTTTAAACCAACTGTCATAATTTTTCTCACCAAAAAAAGGTGTTATATCTTGACCATCCCAAAAGAAAAAGCTATTTACTTTGATGGTGTCGTTAATATACTCACCTCCACCGCTTAAAACTAATTGGTTATTCCATAATTCCAATTTACTAAACGAATAATTAGGTGAACTTTGAAAAGGGAATAATGACCACTGCTGTCCTTTGGAAAAAAGGGTAGTAAAAGCAAGTAACAGAACAAATGAAGCCTTTTTCATTATCTTTCAATGATTAGTTTACCATTCGACAGGTTTCTATCTTTTGTATAAGCTCTATACAGATATATACCTTGGGAGAAAGCAGAAATGTCAATACTAATTTTAGTGTAAGCAGATAGAAGTTCAACAGATACTATTTTTCTTCCCATTGCATCCATCATAACGAGTTCGCCTTTTTCGCCTTCGGCTAACTGATACTCCAATGTTGCTTTATCTTTTGCAGGATTAGGGTAGAGTTTTGATGAATAGGTATAGGTTGGGTTTTGCTGAAGTGGCTGTTCATTACCTTCGAGTTTGGCCTCAGCAGGGATAACAAAATTTAAAGAATCAGAAAAATCTTCATTATACACTAAACGCCTTACATTTTGAGCTAAGGTGGTGGGCAAAGAATAGGGATAGGGTTTATAGGCCATATCGAGAATAAAGGCATCCTGCGTGCTGTCCATTTGAAACCAAGTTAGGGTATCTTCGAGCAAAGATAGGTGAATATCGGTTAGCGTCTTCCAGTCATCTTCGTCCTGCGAGGTTGGGGTAAAACCGTTCAGCAAAGTTCGGGCTTTGCTCAGACTGTCGATAGCGGCATAAGTACCCACAAGCGGATGCAGCCTTTTGAAACTGCCATCGTTGATGGAATCCATAAAAGACAAGGCATAGGAAAGTGAATCGTTGAATACAAAGTGTCCAGTATATTCGGCCACCAATTCTTCTTTTTCGGCTTCAGCATTTTGCATTTCTATTTCCAGTTTTCTAAGGGTGTTGGAATAGGGGTTATACCCTTCCACTGTCCGTAGGGTATCGGTAATGCTGTCGGGATAGACTCCGCATAGCTTAGTGTATTCAGGATAGATTGAAGAACTTACGGGGAGATTTGGAAGCATTACATTTTTGAAAAACATACCTGATGGGCTTGGTTCCCTTTGCAGGAATGTAATCAGCACGGTATCGGACAGAGGGCTGCGGGCTACCAATTCCGCAGTGAGCGTAGCTTCGCTTAAACTGGTGTCGGCCAGGCGACCAAGCATGTAGCTTGTTTGTCCTCCGTCAATACCTAAGAGAGTGGTGTCCCATTTAGCTTCTAGACTATCGGTTTTGAATTGAGCCTGCCTGTATTTTGCCAAGGGGTCTGAGGGAGGGGAAACAGATTCGCCCAATCCTAATTTTTGGCAGGAAGTATTAATGTTAAAAGGAATACCAGTAGGAACATTGGACATCATATTGCCTGCCATACCTAGTACCGTTGGTTGGTAAATAGCAGTTGGGTTTATACTGTGATGAAAATATGCTGTCTGAACATTTGGAATATTTGAAATAGATGTAGTTACCTTGTAAATTTGCTTACGAGTGCCTTGCGGAAACTTGTTTCCTGCAGGCAATTTATCGTTTGTACTTCCTGCCGGAGTGTATCCCTGAGTCATCAAGGGGCCATCTACCATCCAGTTTAGCATCAAAGCCCGTTTGCCGCAAGGCAGTAACATATCCCGGAACAATCGCCGGATTATCCACCATCAACTTCGCAATATCCCGCCCCTTAGTCAGCAAATCCGAATCCCGCAAGGCATCCAGTTCACTATCCGTTATCCCGGCAGCTGCATAAACATCAGGCCTGTTCACTGCCGGCCGCGTAGCCCACGTCTGAATCCGCCCACTTATATACCGAATATCAACCTTCACCTGATACTCCTTATTACCCTTATCCACAGCAAAACCCGTTATAACCTCCGCACTCTTATTCTTATTCGCCTGCACCTCATCCAGCAATCCCGTATATAGTGCGAAATCATCCGAAAACGACAAATCACCACTCCATACACCCGAATTCGAGTTACAATAACTCCTTGTCGTGTTCAACGACCCTTGTTTAGCTTCATCTTGCTTATTCATTTTATTTAAAATTTAATTGATTGCTAATTAATTTGAATTTATTTCAACCCTCCCATCCACCCATTCGCCTCATCACCCTGTCGTCTTGTCGTCGTTTCCCTTCAGGGCTTTTTTGTCCATATTGTCCTTTTATCCCGTTGCTCCTCACCCATCGCTAATTGTAGCATCTTGCTATCCCGACTAATCGGGAGTATCCCCGGCCCCATCGCTAATCGTAGCGTCTCGCTACGATTGGTATCCCCGGCCTCTGGCCGTTCACTTTCCAATCATCAATCGTTACTTCCTTAATTGCAATCGTTACTCGTCAAACAGCAATTGATATTTCCCAAACAGCGACTAACACTTTCCAAACAGCAATTGACACTTCCCAAACAGCGATTAACACATTCCAAATTGCAATTGATACTTCCCAAATAGCGACTAACACATTCCAAATTGCAATTGATACTTCCCAAACAGCGACTAACACTTTCCAAATAGCAATTGACACTTTCCAAACAGCGATTAACACATTCCAAATTGCAATTGATACTTTCCAAACAGCGATTAACACATGTCAAATTGCAATTGATACTTTCCAAACAGCAATTGATACTTCCCAAATAGCGACTAACACATTCCAAATAGCAATCGGCACTCCCGAAACCCGAAACCTTAATTCCTAAAACTGTAACCCCTAATTACCCTTTTCAATTTCACAGGTCAAAAGTGAGATGCTCACTTCACATAAAAAAGGACAGATTTTGCGATTTCTACAATCGATTTTACCAAAACATTTTCTCAAACAAATTAATATCAATTAATTACAACAAAAACTTTACAATAAAAAACTTTTAAAAACCATTACTTTTAGGGCGAAAAGCCACCATAAGCATAAAAATCAGCACCAATCATTATCATCTGCGTCATCTGTAAGCCATAGTATTCCATGTCGTCAGGAATTAAATCAGTTCCCCAATCAGTTCATCAGTAACATCACGCGTCCAATTATTAATCCACCGCAGGTGGCCCCCAAAAATGTCATCATCAACCCCACTCTCACACCTCATTAAATCTTTATCCTATAGTGAAAAAACCAAATTCAAAGCCATCCTGGTAAGCGGAGGGCGAATGAACAAGCGAATGCTTACTGTTTTCGAAGCCATTGAAAAAAACAATGACATAACACCCGAAAAAGGCCAGCAGGAATATTATCGAGCCAAAAGCGACCTCAAAGAACTTTTACTCAACTACCTTTTACATGAATACGAAGCCACCGAAAACTTCGAAGCCGACCTCCATCGGCATATCCGCTTAGCCAAATACCTGCTCAACCGTCAGCAATACGAACTTGTTCGAAACATCCTCACCGCCACCAAACTCACCGCCGCCGAATACGATTTCCACTTCGTTATATTGGAATGCCTCAATACCGAAAGGTTGCTTGCTCGGCGGTTCATTACCGATGCCCTCGTCGATGAATTGAAGCAAAACATACTCGATACCAAAAATCTGCTGCAAAAAATAACCATCCAAACAGAAATTACGAATCACCACGACACACAGTCATTCCTTAGCGAACCCACCCCAGCCCCCAATCCTTCCGATATCGAAACCGATAAAACCTCACCACTCTATTCCGCAACTTCGCTTAGGTTTTATTATTCCATTCTCGCCAATATCGCCGAAAAGAAAAAAAACGCCCGGAGGTAAAGCAATACCGCAAGCTCATCGTAGAACTCTTAGAAGAAAAGCCGCTTTGGAAATCAATATACCCCAATACCTATATCACCGCCCTAGCCAATTATGCCAATGCTCTCTATTCCCTTGCCGATTATGAAGGCATGGAAAGCCTTATTAAAACCATACATAAGCATGCTCCCACTTCCGAAATCCTCGGGGCAGCTTCTTTCCAGTTAGCACGTTATCTCGAACTTTTGGTTCACATGGGCCATAATGATTTTCAAAAAGCAGCAACCCTCGAAGCCGAAACCGAAAAAAGGCTAAACCAATATTCAGGCAAACTCAATAAATCCTACGAAATAGCCATAGACATAAACCTTGCACTATCGCTATGGATAATCGAAGACCCCCTAAAAAGCCTGAAATGGATAACTAAAATAACCAAAGTAAAAAACAGCGATGCCCGTCCCGATCTTCAAAGCTTCGCCTATATGTTTTATGCAATGCTACTTGCCAACGCACAAAACGAAGCCGAACTTTCACGCCTCGAAACCCTAATCCTAAAAGACCGCCTTCCCATAGCCTTACTCCCATTCGACCAAATGGCCATTAAGTTCATCATAAAATGGACAGTTATGGAAAAGGAAAAGAAAAACGTCCATCTCCATAAGCTGTTAGCCGAAGCAAACAAACCCGAATATGCCGGACAAGTGGGTGTAGATATAATAAACGTTTGGGGAAGAAATAAATTAGAGCATATTTCGCTAATCGTATTAGCTGTCTCCGCCTAAAAGGGTGTAATTTTTTAACTCCGTTTTTGCAATAATATTTATCAGCCACCCCTATCAAAGACTCTATTGCCTTCCTTTGTTGTTTAATAAATTCCTACCCTTTGAAACTGCCCTTTCTGTCCGATAAACCACAATGGCTTGCCCTGCTGTGGCTCATTTCCATTGTATTTTGTTCTCTCGGTATTTCTTCCTTTTTGTCTTTAGTAGTGGTGAAATTGCTTTATGGTGTTGATGTTTTGGATATTCAGGCGTTTTTGTCCGACCTTGATAACCCGGCCCTGCTTCCGGCCTTAAAAGTGATGCAAACCTTTCAGGCTATTGGCGGATTTATTCTTCCGCCAATGTTTTTCGCACAACTTTCTACCGGAAATGCACTTGAAATAGAGGGCTCATTTACAAAACCAAAATGGTTGGAAGTAGCATTGGCTGTAATGCTAATTTTTGCCGCCCAGCCCATCATCAACTTCACTGCCGAATGGAACGCTTCGCTCGATTTCCCCGATTGGGGTGGCATAGAACAATGGATGAAAGCCCAGGAAGAATCTACAGCCCAACTCACCGAAAAGTTTTTAGTTATGCCAACAGTCGGTAGTATGCTTTTTAATCTATTTATGATTGGCCTTTTGCCTGCCTTGGGCGAAGAGTTTCTTTTCAGAGGCACATTGCAACCCATTTTCCGCCGAATGACGGGTAATGTACATTTTGCGGTAATCGCAACAGCATTTCTATTTAGTGCAATGCACCTCCAATTTTATGGTTTTATACCACGCTTTTTGTTAGGAATAGTCTTGGGCTACTTCGCCGTGTGGAGCGGAAGCATTTGGGTATCGGTAGCAGCACACTTTTTCAATAACGGTGCAGCGGTGCTGCTCTCCTATTTAATTCAGCACGAAATGGTGAATAAATCCATCGAAACCGTTGGCACATCAGGCAACTGGAAAGCCGCCGCTTTATCACTTACGCTATGCCTGTTTCTATTGCAACAATTTTACAATAGGCGGAAAAGGTATTTAGATTAATTCCTTTTGTAATTATAAAATTAGCGTATTTCAATTTACCTTCGCCCTTCGTAAAAATTCTCATAAAACCACAACATAAACTTTGAAAAAAATGGCCGCTACTTCCGAAAAAACTGCACCAGCAAATAGCTCTAAACCTAGTGCCGATAAGCTAAAAGCCTTAGCCAATGCTTTAGATAAACTTGAAAAATCGTATGGCAAAGGCACAGTGATGAAAATGGGGGATACAGCCATTGAAGCCATTGAAGTTATTCCAACCGGTTCTATTGGCTTAGATGTTGCTTTAGGCGTAGGCGGTTTGCCAAAAGGCAGGATTATTGAAATTTATGGCCCAGAAAGTTCGGGGAAAACCACCCTTGCCATTCACGCCATTGCCGAAAGTCAAAAGCGTGGTGGAATTGCAGCTATTATTGATGCTGAACACGCTTTTGATCGTTTTTATGCTCAAAAATTGGGTGTGGATATTGAGAACCTTCTCATTTCGCAACCCGACAATGGCGAGCAAGCACTTGAAATTGCCGACAATTTGATTCGTTCGGGTGCGATAGATATTATAGTGATTGACTCTGTGGCGGCACTTACTCCAAAGAGTGAAATTGAAGGAGAAATGGGCGATTCTAAAATGGGATTGCACGCCCGATTGATGTCGCAAGCCTTGCGTAAACTTACTGCAAACATTAGCCGAACAGGTTCCTGCGTAATATTTATTAACCAATTGAGAGACAAAATTGGAGTAGTTTTCGGAAATCCTGAAACAACAACCGGTGGTAATGCCCTAAAATTTTATGCTTCGGTTAGAATAGATATTCGTCGAAGCAGTCAAATTAAAGATGGCGATGTGGCTACCGGTAACCGTGCCAAAGTAAAAATTGTAAAAAACAAAGTTGCACCACCTTTCCGCACGGCCGAATTCGATATAATTTTCGGTGAAGGCATATCGAAAGTGGGCGAAATAATCGACATTGGCGTTGAAAAGAACATTATCCAAAAAGCCGGATCATGGTTTAGCTACGATACCACAAAACTTGGTCAGGGTCGCGATGCTGTTAAGCAATTACTGCTCGATAATCCTGAACTTCAGGAACAAATTGAAGCAAAAGTGCGGGCAGCTTTAGAAGCAGAAGCAAACGGGTAATTTTGGCCTAAAATTAGCTTGAGCGTGTTTTCATCAAAAAGTATTTGAATGAATAAGTATTTCATTGCTCTTACGCTGTGTCTTAATTTTTCGTTTTCCTTTTCTCAGACCGGAACAAACCAAACCGATAACAAAGGCCGCAAGCAAGGCCCTTGGACTAAAATAGATTCTGCCGGAAATAAAGTGTATGATGGCCAGTTTAAGGATGGGATTCCCGTCGGGCTGTTCAAGCATTATTATCCAAAAGGGAATTTAAAAGCTACAAACAATTATTTCGGCAACGGGAAGCAAGCGGCAGCACATATTTATCATCCAAACGGGAAACTGCAAGGTGCAGGGCTGTATTTTGAGCAGAAAAAAGACTCGCTGTGGAAGTTCTACGATGATAAAGAAGCCTTGCTTTCAGAAGAGTTTTATTCAAAAGGAGTAAAAAATGGCCAGTGGAAGCTTTATTATCCCAATGGAAAATTATTGCGTACCGAAAACTGGAAAGCCGACAAAAAAGATGGCCAGTGGATGATGTATTACGATAATGGACAGCCTCAGCAAGAGATTAACTATGTGAATGGACTGCTGGAGGGCAACTTCAATGTGTATAATATGAGCGGGAAAATTATCATTGAAGGGAAATATAAAAACGATTTCCCCTTAGGCACTTGGTTTTACTACAACGATTTTGGCACAGTTCACTACTTGGAGCAATATAAAGACGGCAAACTTATGGCTAAGAAGTTTCAGAATGGCAGCGAAGACCAAACTTATCCGAACGGTATTCCCAAATCAAAATACACATTTAAAAGCGGCAAAAAGAATGGGGGCTTTGTGGAATACTATGATGCGGGCTCTTTTAAACGCCGCCGCAAACCTGCTGACCCCAATGCCATTGATGCCGGAAATGCAACTGAAGAATGGGAAGAGTATATTGAAGGACAAAAAATTAAAATACAAGGAACTTATTTAGATGATAAACTTAATGGTGAAGTGAGCTACTTCACTATTGAGGGCAAACTAGAGAAGAAAGAAAAGTATGTAAACGATGTGTTGGCGAAATAGCCACTATTCCATTTATTACATTCCGTTTAATACATTCCGTGTTTTTGATTGAGAACAACATTATCAATCGTCCAAGCCACTCTGTTTTCAAACGGATGCTGCCTTTTGCTGCATTCTGCTTTTTGGCACACTTTGCACGAAAACTTTAGACAGCCGTCGGTATGTACGAACATTTCTACTGTATTGCCAAAATGCTTTTTTACCAATTTGTCCAATTCATCCACCTCGGTGTGAGCCTCATTAACGTTTAGAAACCATGGCACTGTAAGATGGCAGTCAACATGCAGGACATTGCCATATTTTATAACTCTCAGGTTATGTAAATCCACCCAGTTTGGACGACGACCTTCATCGAGTTTCTTCACCAATTCCACCAATAGTTCTGAATCGGCTTCATCCATAATTCCTGCAATTGAACTTCGAAGCACCTTGTATCCCGAATAAATAATCAAAAACGAAAACAAGAGTGAAACAGCCGAATCAAGCCAGGCTAATTTGGTAGCTAAAATCAGAATCAGGCCTATGATTATTCCAATAGTTGAGTACGTGTCGCTTTGCAGGTGCCTTCCTGTTGCAATCAAGGCCAAGGAACCATTTTTCTTTCCTTTCTTAACTGCCATAACTCCGAACACATAATTAGCAACAGCAGTAATTGCCACCAATGCAATACCGTAATCTAATTGCGAAATCTGATGAGGATTTCGAAAATTCTGTAATGATTCGTAAATGATTAAAAATGCCGAAATAATCATCAGCGTACCTTCCACCGCCGCAGACAAAAATTCTACTTTACCATGGCCATAAGGATGGTCAATATCTCGGGGTTTAGCAGACAGATATAGGCTATAAAGCCCAATTATAGCTGCTGTTACATTTACAGTGGATTCTAAAGCATCGGTAAGAATAGCTACCGAGTTTGTGAGATACCAGGCACAAATCTTAATTCCAAACAATACAAATGCCGCAATCGTGAGCTTCTTCTGTAAAGCATAATTCTCTAATGATTGCTGCATCCGCAAAAGTAGACTGAAAGGGATAGTGCAGCTTATAAACTTCTGCCAAACAAATTAGCTTGGACTTCCTGAATTATCTGATATTTCCCTTCAACCACTTCCTCACATTCTCTTCAACTCTGCCCGCAATATCTGCATCGGTTTGCGGTATGAATTTCTTGCCTGTGATATTTTCGTAAAGTTCAATGTATCGATTAGAAATGGTATTTATCCACTCTTCTGACATTTCAGGTATGATTTGTCCTTCCTTTCCCTGGAAACCGTTTTCGATTAGCCATTGCCTCACAAACTCCTTGCTCAATTGGCGTTGAGGTTCATTGGAGGCCAGTTTTTCAGCATAGCCTTCCGTATAAAAATAGCGTGATGAATCAGGAGTGTGAATTTCGTCCATTAATACAATTTCACCATTGCGGAGGCCAAATTCATATTTTGTGTCCACCAAAATTAAGCCTTGCTTGGCGGCCATTTCAGTGCCACGGGCAAATAGCTTTCGGGTGTAGTATTCCATTTGCTCATAATGGCTTTCTTTCACAATCCCCTGTTTCAATATTTCTTCACGAGATATATCTTCATCATGGCCTGCATCGGCTTTGGTGGTGGGGGTAATAATTGGATTAGGGAACTTCTCGTTTTCACGCATTCCATCAGGCATCCCTACCCCGCAAATGCTGCGTTTGCCTAAATTATACTCTCGTGCCGAATGCCCGGTGAGGTAGCCACGAATAACCATTTCCACTTTAAAAGGTTGACAAAAATGACCAACACTCACAACCGGGTCGGGCTGGGCGATTAACCAATTTGAAACTACATCGCGAGTAGCTTCCAGAAAATGCCCTGCTACTTGATTTAGCACCTGCCCTTTACTTGGAATACCTTTGGGCAAGACCACATCAAATGCCGAAATACGATCGGATGCCACCATAATTAGCAGTTCGTTATTAATGGAGTAAACATCTCGCACTTTGCCTCGATAGAAAGCAGTTTGTCCGGGGAATTTGAAGTTGGTTTGGGTAAGGGAAGTCATCGCTTTAATACTCTTTTATAATGCGGCAATCAGTTCCTTCATTATCAGTGTCATTTTAGGCTCTGCGTTATTGGCAACGTGAATCACATCTTCGTGAGACACATCACCAGCTTCGTCGCCCACTCCCATATCGGTAATAATACTGATTGCAAAGCAGGGAATACCACCGTGGCGAGCAACAATTACTTCGGGAACAGTACTCATTCCCACTGCATCACCGCCAATTGCACGAATATAGCGGTATTCGGCGGGAGTTTCAAAGCAAGGGCCTGATAATCCGGCATACACTCCTTTCTGAATTTTGATACCGTTTCGTGCGGCTATTGCTTCGGCTTTTTTTACAAGTTCTTTGCTGTAGGCTTCGCTCATATCAGGGAAACGTGGGCCTAAATCAGAGTTATTTCTTCCCATTAATGGATTAGTTGGAAAGAGGTTGATATGGTCGGTGAGAATCATTAAATCCCCCACTTTGAAAGATAAGTTTACTCCACCGCTTGCATTAGACACCAAGAGGTTTTTTATGCCCAAAAATTTCATCACCCGCACAGGGAATGTGCATTGCTGCATGGAGTAACCCTCGTAGTAATGAAAACGCCCCTGCATAGCCACTACGCTTTTACCTCCCAATTTTCCGAAGATTAGTTTCCCGCTATGGCCTTCGACAGTAGAAACAGGAAAGTTTGGAATCTCTTCATACGGAATTTGATGTTCGATGGCAATTTCTTTCACCAAACCACCCAATCCCGAACCTAGGATGATGCCCACTTCGGGTGAAAAACCGGTACGTTTTTTTAGAAAATCGGCGGTTGCCTGCATATCGTCGATAGATGGAATCATTGTGCTTTGTTTAAGAATAGATATATCTGTTTATAATGTTTTTAAACTCATTTTCTTTCGCCCAAAATTTAACTTTTACAGGAATATAATACAACGGAAATGCCATTAATGCTTTGGCTTCAGCTGTTTTGTTTAGTCGCATCCAGTCTTTTTGGGTTGTGAAAATTGCTTTATTTTCGGTGGCAATATTACTGAAAGTAGCAATAAGGGTTTGAATGTCTTTTTGAGAAAATGCGTGATGGTCTTTGAAATTTAACATTGTTGATTTACGGCTTACGATTGAATTCAAATGTAGCTCAAAGGGTTTGGGGTTGGCAATGCCACAAAAGGCAAGGATTGCAGTATCTTTAGCAATTGGTGGATAGCCATTAACCGAAACGGGGTCGCTGTAATCAAAGCCGGAAACGAAATTTGGGGTGGATTTTGAAGATTCAGATTTGGTGTAAATGATTACATCTGCACGGTTAGCCGCTTGCGGAACATCTCGCAAAGTACCCGCAGGAACGAGTTTGTTTTCGGTGAAGGGTATATCTGCAGGTGTGAGTAGAATATTTAGTCCTGCTTTGACTTGCAAGTGCTGAAAAGCGTCATCTAAAACAATAACCGTGGTTTCGGGCTTTTCTTTTATGATTTTAAGAATGCCCTGTTTCCTGTTTTCGCAAACTGCTACTGAAAGTCCCGGAAAATTTGTTTTTACCTGTAGAGGTTCATCACCAGAAGTTTCCCAATTTTTTGAAGAATCTACCCATTGGAATCCTTTAGTTTTCCGTCCATAGCCTCTGCTCAGAAAGGCCGGGGTTTCGCCCATTTCTATTAATAAATTTAAAAGATATTCAGCGTGGGGTGTTTTTCCTGTACCACCAAATTCAAGGTTTCCAATGCAAATTGTTTTAATGGGTGGGTGATAAACTGCGACTATTTCGTTATCATAGAGGTAGTGCCGAAATCGAAGGATTAAGGAGTAAATAAGCGAAGGTATAATGAGCAGAAATTTCAAATTAAGTGAAAATGTCCTTTGACGAATTAAGCTATGAATCTACAAAGATGGCAATACTTACCTTTGCTGAACAATGATAACTGATATTCTTGCTTTTGGAGCCCACCCCGATGATGTTGAGCTTTCTGCTGCGGCTACCATTCTGAAACAAATAAGTCTTGGCAACACAGTTGCTATTATTGACTTAACCCGTGGCGAACTGGGCACTCGAGGTACTGCTGAAATTAGGGATAAAGAAGCTGCTGAGGCTGGAAAAATATTGGGCGTTTCAGCTCGTGAAAACCTGAACTTCCGTGATGGATTTTTTCAGAATGATGAAGCTCATTTGTTAAAAGTAATTGAGATTATTCGGAAATACCGCCCGAAAATTGTGTTGGCCAATGCTCCGCACGATAGGCATCCTGATCACGGACGAGCCGCAAAATTGGTAATTGATGCTTGTTTTTATTCCGGACTTCGCAGGATTGAAACTTATCAGGATGGAAAACCTCAGGAAGCTTGGCGACCAACTTCGCTTTATCATTATATTCAGTTTGTAGAATTGAAACCCGATTTCATTGTGGACGTGTCGGGCTTTGTGCAGAAGAAGGTTGAAGCCATGATGGCCTATAGTTCACAATTTTATGACCCTAGTTCTTCGGAACCTGAAACCGTTATTTCAAGCAAGCAATTTATGGAATCGGTAACACAGCGGGCAGCAAACTGGGGAAGGCTAATAGGTGTTGAACATGGGGAAGGCTTTATTCTTTCAAGGGATTTGGGTATAAAGAATCTGTTTGATTTAGTTTAGTTAATGGGTTTATCTCACCCAATTTTAGGTTCAGGTCTTCGCAATTGGTTATCTATGCTGGGCGAAAACTTTGGAGTTATTCCTGTGGGGAAATATCCTCAACTAGCCTTTCTTACAGCTGCTGTTGCAGGCGGAATCCCCCTAAGAGCGTGGGAAAAGATTCGATTTTCAAAGCAAATTAAACAAACTAAAGTAGAGTCTCCTGTATTTATCATTGGTTATTACCGCAGCGGAACAACCTTTCTGCATTACCTTCTGGGTTGCGATTCCAGGTTTGCATTTCCCGATACCTATCAGGTTATGCTGCCCAATATCTTTCTTTCGGGAGGAAGCAGATTTCGCAGCATTATTCAAAATGCACTACCCGAAACCCGCCCAATGGATAATTTGAAAATGGGTGCTGGAATGCCGAAAGAAGAAGAGTTTGCTTTGCTAAATACCTGTGGGGCTTCGCTTGCAAAAGGATATGTTTTCCCTAAAAAATTAATTGAATACAACGACAGGTATGTGCTTTTTGAGAATGGGAAATCCAATGAAGAGCGGTGGAAAACCGGACTTGATTTGTTTTTAAAAAAAGTAAGCGTTGCTAATGGAGGAAAGCGTTTGATTGTGAAAACCCCGGCAAACACTGCCCGCATAAAGCAGTTGCTTGAATTATATCCTGATGCAAGGTTTATACATATACACAGGAATCCGTTTTACGTTTACCATTCCAACATGAAAATGCTTAACAAGATAGTGGGAATGATGGCCTTAACATCCTTCACCGAAAAGCAGTTGAGCGAATTCCTGCTCCATTCTTACGCCTCGGTTTACGACAAATTCAACGAAACCAAATCGTTAATCCCTGCCGGACAATTTGCGGAGGTGCAGTATGAAACATTTGTTCAAAATCCGCTTCTGCATTTGGCTGACATATACTCCAAGTTGAATTTAGGTGATTTTAAAGATGCTAAACCTGCACTGGAAAAGGAATTAGAATCCTACAAAAACTATGAAACTAATAAATTTGAATTGGATGAGGTTTCGGAAAAGTTGGTTAAGGAGAGGTGGGGAAGGTTTTTGTAAATTTATATAGCTCTGCTGACTTACCTACCCAATCATCTCTTCAAAATCCTCCTCCGAAATAATCTTAACTCCTAGGGATTCAGCTTTCTTTTTCTTTTCGGGACCCATATTTTCGCCCGCTAAAACGAAAGAGGTTTTAGCAGAAATACTCCCAACATTCTTGCCACCATGCTTTTCGATGAGGGCCTTTATTTCATCTCTCGAAAACTTGTTGAATACTCCCGACACCACAAAGGTATATCCTTCAAGTGTGTTGCTTAGTTTCTCCTTCCCGCTTTCGTCAATCACAAATTGCAAACCCGATGCTTGAAGACGGTTTACAAATTGGTTGTTTTCTAGGTTGGAAAAGAATTCGATAAGGCTTTGGGCAATACGTTCACCAATTTCCTCCACGGTAAGCAGTTCTTCCAAGGTAGCATTTCTCAATGCATCTAAATTGCCAAAGTGAAAAGCTAATTTCTTGGCTACGGTTTCTCCTACAAAGCGAATTCCCAAAGCAAAGAGCACTCGCTCAAAGGGAACTTTCTTAGAGTCTTCAACACCGGCCAACAGGTTGTTGATGGATTTTTCGGCAAAGCGTTCCAATCCAACAAAATATTCCTTTTTCAAATCATAAATATCAGCTGCACTTTTGAGTAATCCAGCATTGAAAAGCTGTTCGATGGTTTCTTCGCCCATTCCGTCAATATTCATTGCTTTTCGGCCAATGAAATGGGTCATTTTACCCTTAATCTGTGGCGGACAGTGCCATTCGTTCGGACAAAAATGGTTGGCTTCCCCTTCATTTCTAACTAAAGTTGTTCCACATTCGGGACAGTTTTCAATGTATCGGAAAGGCTCACTTAAAAACAAATCACGCTGTTTCAAATCCACGCCAATTATCTTAGGAATGATTTCGCCACCCTTTTCCACAAATACCCAATCGCCGGGACGGATATCAAGCTTCTCAATTTGATCGGCGTTGTGGAGTGTTGCACGTTTCACTGTAGTTCCCGCTAATTGCACAGGTTTGAGATTGGCAACAGGAGTGATAGAACCTGTTCGCCCCACTTGAAAAACAATGGTTTCTAATCTGGTGCAAACCTGTTCGGCTTTGAATTTATAAGCCACCGCCCAACGAGGAGATTTGGCTGTGAACCCTAAAAGTCGTTGCTGGTTTTGGTTGTTTACTTTAATAACTGCTCCATCGGTATCAAAGGGAAGTGTTTGCCGCTTTTTATCCCAAAGGTCGATAAACTGAAAAACCTCCTCTAAATTGGTGCAGATTCGGCTTTCGTCCGAAATCTTAAAGCCCCATTCTTTCGCTTTTTGAAGATTTTGGAAATGGGTTTCGGTTGGAAGATTTTCGCCCAAAAGAAAATAGAGGTAGCAATCTAAGCCACGCTTGGCAACCACACTACTATCTTGCATTTTCAATGTTCCCGAGGCGGCATTTCGAGGGTTGGCTAAAACCTGTTCGCCAATATCTTCACGCTCTTTATTAATGCGTTCGAAGGTTTTGAGGGGGATAAATATCTCGCCCCTAATCTCGAAATCAGCAGGCCAGTCGTTGCCTTTTAGTTTTAATGGAATGGTGCGGATGGTTTTTACGTTTGCCGTAACATCATCGCCTTTTTCGCCATCACCACGGGTTATGGCCTGCACCAAATGGCCGTTTTTGTAATTTAGGCCGATAGCCACTCCGTCGAATTTAAGTTCACACACGTATTCTACCCCATCGGGGAATACCTTACGGATGCGGTCGTCGAAATCGGTAATTTCCTCTCTGCTATAAGTATTGCTCAAGGACAACATTGGGTAGCGATGTTTTACCGTGGTAAACTCTTTGGTGATGGTTCCTCCCACCCGCTGCACCGGAGAATTGGGCAAAGCAAAATCGGGATAGGCTTTTTCGAGCATCGCCAATTCGTTAAGCAATGAATCGAAGTCTAAATCGCTGATGGTGGGCTTATCTAACTGATAGTACTTATAGTTATGCTGTTCTAATTCAGCTGTGAGTTGGGCAATTCGTTCTTGAGGAAGCATTGGGCAAATGTATAAATGGGACGCACGATTTTTCTGATTTTCTAATGAAAAACTGATTTTGACTAACGGGAGTTTTGGAGTCAAAACCAAATACAAGAAATTTATTGCAAACCCGTTCCCCTACCTCGTATGAATAATCTTAAAAATAAACTCCCTAATTAAATCCGATTCAGGAATTTGGCCGCTATCAACTCCCTTTAGCTTCATATCTAAATCGCGAAGTGAGGATATGTTTTTCGACACCTTAGCATAGTTGTATCGCTTGGCGGCCATTTCATACTCATTGAAAACGAATGGATGAATACCGACCTTTTCGGCAATACCCGACATAGGCACATTGCGTGAAACGTGATAATGGATTTGGAGCAACTTGGTAAAATAGCCATACAAATTGGCTATCCATACCACAGGGGGATTCTCTTTTGGGTTAGCTATAAAGTAATTTGCAATTTTGTTGGCCTTCATCACATCTTGATTTGAAATGGCTTTTTGCAATTCAAAAACGTTGTACTCCTTGCTTACCCCGATGTTTTTCTCAATAATATCTTCGGTTATCTCTGTTCCTTTGGGTAGGATGATGGCTAACTTGGAGAGTTCGTTTTCAATTTTAGATAAATCGTTACCCAGAAACTCTGCCATCATTACCGTGGCCTTATCGGCAATTCTAAAACCCTTTTCCTTCACATATTCGCCCACCCATTTGGCCAAATTCCAATCCTTAATCACTTCGGAATTGAAAACATATCCGTTTTTATCAATGGCTTTATAGAGGGCTTTGCGTTTATCGAGGGTTTTGCCTTTGAAACAAATAACGAGGATAGTGGTTGGAGCTGGATTTTCGCAATAAGCTAAAAACGGGTCTTTTGCTTTGGTATCGGCAGTTTCTTCTCCTTTATCTTTTCCGGCGAGGTTCTTAATTAGTTGTCCTTCTTTCACCATCACCAATTGGTAATCGCTCATCATCGGGAACCGCTTGGCTTCGCCCACCAAGGTAAGAATGTCTATTTCGCTGCCGTAATGTATGTTTTGGTTGAAACTGCGGTCGGCCTCCGAAAGGGCATTTTCTTCAATATACGATGCCAGCTTATCAATAAAATAAGGCTCTTCGCCCATCAAAAAATAAATAGGCTTAAACTTACGTTCGTCTATTTCCTTGATGATTTTTCTTGCGGTGTCGGGCAGTACTGGCATCGAGCTATGCTAATTTCTGTTTGGGAAGGGGCAAAAGTAGGTAAAGGTTGCTTCGCCATTCCAATAGTTATCGAAACTACCATTGACGGGCAATTTTCGCTAATAATTTTCTGAACTTATGACATTGCCCTTTGCTAAAGTTTCTTCACCAAATCAACCAAACGGTTTGAATAACCCCATTCGTTATCATACCATCCCACCACTTTCACCATCCGGCCCAAAACGGAAGTTAGCCCGGCATCAAATATGCAGGAATGCGGATTCCCGACTATATCTATAGAAACTATGGGGTCTTCGGTATATTCTAAAATCCCCTTCAGTCTGCCTTCGGCAGCGGTTTTAAAGAGTTGATTTATTTCCTCAATGGTGGTTTTCTTTTCCACGATGCAGGAAATATCGCTCAGAGAACCGTTCGGAACTGGAACTCTCATTCCGGCACCTCCCAATTTACCTTGAAGGTGAGGAAATACTTTACCAATAGCTTTAGCTGCTCCGGTAGTGGTTGGGATAATTGAGACGGCTGCTGCACGGGCTCTTCTCAGGTCTTTGTGTGGCGAATCATGCAGGCGTTGGTCGCCGGTGTAACTATGCACTGTGGTAACATAGGCATCTTCAATTCCCAAAAACTCATCCAATAACATCAGCATTGGAGCAGCATTATTGGTGGTGCAGGAAGCGTTGCTGATAATTGTATCGGTGGCTTCGATAGTGTTGTCGTTCACACCCAAAACCACCACTTTAATATCATCACCATCAGCCGGGGCAGACAACATCACTTTTTTAGCTCCGGCGGTGAGGTGCTTTGTTGCTTTATCTTTAGTTAAGAATTTCCCTGTAGATTCAATTACTATATCAATGTTTAAGGCTTTCCAAGGGAGGTTTGTAGGGTCCATTCCGTTAAAAACCTTTACCTCTTTGTTGTTTATAATTATGCTATTGCCTTCGGTTTTTATTTCATCGGGAAAGCGGCGATGAATGCTGTCGTATTTAAGCAGATGGGCTAAAGTAGTGATGTCGGCAGCGTCGTTAATGGCAACAATCTCCATGTCGGGCGATGTGTATGCTGCCCGGAAAAAGCAACGGCCTATGCGACCAAATCCATTTATAGCGATACGTTTTGGGGTATTCATAATCTTAAAATCTAAATATCCCGCAAGGTAGGCTTTGTGAATTCACCCACTGAAACCCGAAGCGTTATTATTTCTTAAGAGTTATACGAATGGCAAATTTGCCGTAAGTAATCGTGTCGGTATAGGTATTTGCAGTGTTTGAAATCCGACAATTGAAATCTCCTTTTACAATGTATTTGTAATTGACCACGCTTCCTGTAATCAATGAATCTAGCAATTTCACCGAACGGATATAGCAATTAGCTCCGCTTTGGCTGGGAGGATATGCGGTAGAAAGAGTTTTATTTTGTTCATTGAAATACATAATCTCGATGTGCGGCGTAGCGTCTTCTTTAAAAGAAAGCGACTGCCCTTCTAAATCTTGCAACTTGCCCGAATAAACCAGATTTGCTCCCCATTTATAACCTTGAGGCGGAAAAGCGGTAATGTTATCTTCAAAATAGGGATAATTGTTTTCTAAAAGAATAATGCTGTCGTTTAGCTTAAATTGAAAATAAAATGCGGTGTTAATTGGCCCCAAGTCGGGACATTCGGCACATTCTCCACCACAATCAATTCCGGTTTCAGATCGGTTTTGCTTTCCATCTTCGCAAATATCTACCGGGGTTGGGGCTTCTGTTTTGTCTTTGCAGGACTGAAAGCTGGCGGTTATGATGGCTAAGAAAAGGAATATTTTTCGAAGCATTGCTATAGGGGGATGGGAGAAATTCATGAGTTCAAAGATGCACAAAATTAAGGATATTTGAATAGACCTCTTTCATAATTCAAAGTTGTAAATACCTGCAATCAGATTTAGCCTTAGAGCAAACCTTTTTCTTCTGCATCTGTACTTCTCTGCCAATACCCTAAATATTTTCAGCGACCTTATTACGTTTTCGACAGTTACTCTGCTTGAGGATATTTCCCTATTGTGTTTCTTGTTCTCTTTTGTAAGTGGTTTCTTTTTGCTTTTCTTTTTGGGTATCTCGGTATTGGCATGTATTTTATGTATTCCTTGGTAGCCAGTATCCACTTGAGATTTGATGGTAGGGTGAATATATGTTGAAACCGTTGCAAGACAAACAATCGTAAAACACACAACAAAATGTCAGCAACAAAGTCGCTTAAACTACTTAATTACAGTTAGTTTAAGTACATTTGCAAACAAACCAAATGCAAAAAGCGACCAATCAACTCAGTTTTTCGGATTTAAGTATAAGTGGCCGAAAAATCAAGAAACAATTTTTCAATCAAATAGATACACTCATT
>CANJNG010000043.1 GCA_947475205.1 Bacteroidota bacterium | reverse complement strand
GCAGTTGGAGGAGCAAATGACCAAAACACAAATTTATCGGTATCGATACAGCCAAATTGATCAGTAGAAATTACCCACGATGTATCTGGAAAGCCTGATTCAATAGCAAATGAATCTGTAGTACCATCATTCCATTGGAAAGTATAATGGAGCGATGTGTCAGCAATATTTAGGCTTAGTGATTGTTTAGGGGTGCAAACAGTATCATTTCCTATAATACTTACATTGACATTTGAGTTTACAATATTAAACGCACCCGGAGGGCTAGTACAGACAAGCGAATTAGGATATACATTTGAAACCGTTAAGGTATATGCTCCTTCGGGTAAAGATGTAGTTTGGGTTACAGCACCATTCGACCAACTATAATTATCGTATCCGGCAGGGGCACTAACGCTAGCATTTGCTCCATTGCAGGTGTGAAGATTCCCGGTAACTATTGGAATCTCAGGAATGGGATTTAGGCTAATTGGCACAATCAAGGAATCGATACATCCGCTCTCTTTTACGTAGGCTGTATAATTGCCACTTTGCGAAAACACTTCGGTTTGATTACCTATTATGGTTTGACCCGTACTCCACCAAATAGAATCAGCATTTGGAGAAACTACTCCAATCATTGTAGAATCACCACAGATATTTAAAGTTCCATTTATTGTAAGTGTGGGATTTACATTAACTATTGCCACAGTGTCTGTATAAAAGGTTTGGCAGCCATTGGCCTGCACAGCTGCCCAATATTGACCGGGAAGGCTTGCAAAAAGTGAGTCGTTTGAGCTATTGTTACTCCAAACCACAGCTAAATAATTTGTGTCGGAAATATCTAATGTCAGCAAATTTGTATCTCCATTACATTGAATTAAATTACCTAAGACATGCGGATCTAATTGCACTATTTGCGAACTATCTCCCAAGGCTATGGTTAAATCCACGTAGGTAGATTGCGGTGGAGTTCCATCATCAGTTGCAGTAATTCCAATATGATAAGTTTGTCCGTTTGCAATGGTATTAACCACCATAAATTGAACTGAACCAAAAGAGCCGTTCAACACCGTGATTTGGGTTCCGGGTATTCCAGCACCCGTATCTAAAGCGAGTGTAACATTTTGATTATTTTCGGGGCCAACGAAATTGTAATCATATATTAAGGTATCGTTTGCACAAATTACTTGCGTGTGGCAGTTGGCATAGTTTGATATGGAAACCGGTGCTATGTTAGAATTATTAGAAGTTCCACAAACGTTAAATACAAAGGTTTTATTGTCGAGCCAATCTACTCCATCATCTGCACCAAAGGGTCCATCATAATTTATTCCGGTATAATCAAAACGACCAATCTGAAAGAAATTAACACCATCACCTTTATTAGCCCCTGCTGTGGCTCCATCGGCATCGGCTAAAACGCCAAAGCCCAAATCTCCGGTAATATCTCCAACTGTCCAATTCATATCACCATATATAAATGCTGCGTTATTTCCGGCAGGAATAATTGGATCTGTACCGTTTGTAATAATTACCGAACAATTATTTCGCATATCTAAATGGTCATTAAAATAGCCTCCGTTATACCAAGTAAAAATGGCATAGCCTGCGAATACTTCAAAACCATACTCGCTACCATCACCAGGATTTGCATCCCAATCCGACCAAAATGGGGTAATCATTGGAGTAGTGGCAGGGAAACCTGTTGCTGTATAAGTTGTAAAGCCTGCTATAAATGCCACAACGCCATTTGAAGTCATGTAGCAGAAATTATACTGTGTTCCATAAAGGCAAAAATCGAATGGGAGATTAATAATATCCGATGATGCGTCATCAGTAACGATACCCGGAGGATAGGTAGCTGTGGTCGATGAAGTAGTAAATGGCAAACAAGTGTTTGGGTTGGGGTTTACATTTGATTTAGCCATTCCAACCATTGATTTTTGCTGTCCTGAATTGTTTTGGTTTGTCTTCTCTATTTCGGCTGGAGTTTGAATAATCTTATACCCTTTTCCATTCGTAAAGTCCAACTTTCCTTCGCTCTTTAGCTTAGTATATTCTGTTAAAGAAACCTCCACCGATTTGTTTTGCGGAAGGGCTATCTGCTGAGCCGATAGTTTCCCGATGAAAAGCAGGCTTAATGTGAGTAAGAATGTAGAAGATAATAGGGTGGGTTTCGTCATTTGCTTATGCTTTAATATGCTGAAAAGTGGGAGTATTTCCCTTTTTGTAAAGGGCGGTAAAAATAGGAAAAATAAAAAGTTAGGGGAAGTTTTTTTGAGCTAAAGTTTTATCGATAAATATTAGCCTGTAAATCAATACGTATGTGGTTTAATTAGCTAAAACTATAAACGCAAATCATCCTAAATCTTTCGAAAACTAAAATAATCTCGTAAATCAATTTTTATTTGTTAGAATTTAATTTGTTTATACATTTGGCCAAACTTTAAAAAATATAAAATATGAAAAAAACATTACTCTTTTCTTGTTTAATCAGTGTTGGATCGCTTAGTGCTTCGGCTCTTACTATTACAACGCCTTCAGGTAACGCCTTCGTTCCGATGGCTGCATCTGCGATGTAGAAACTATCACTTTCGACATTGCAAGTAATCACAATGCAGTAGAAGTATCCGAAACTACTTATAATGCAAATCAAGCGACTCCTCTTTCAGGAGGATTTTCAGTGCAATTTGATGGAGGTTCAACTGGGCCTCTAAGTGTTGGAGTGCATTATTATGTATGTACGCCGCACGCTGGCGGAGGAATGAAAGGTACTATTACTGTTACCTCTACTGTGGGTATCCCTTCTGTTGCCGACCTAAGCTTTAAACTGTTCCCCAATCCGGTTGTAGATAACCTATCTATCGAACTTCCTGAAGAAGGTAACACTATTAAAGTATATGACTTAACCGGGAATGTTTTGGCTGAATACAACGATGTAGCTGCCGGAATTATGAATGTAGGCGTTTTAGAAAACAAACCTGCTGGCGTATATTTGGTTTCGGTAACGAACAGAAAAACAGTTATCACAAGAAGAATAGCGAAGAAATAAAGCTAATTGCTCGTCATTTGAAAGGTTGTGGAATTAATTTTTCACAGCCTTTTTTTGTATCACTAATTGTAGAAAATCAATTATACCAACTTGAAATTCAACTTCGCTGCCGGGGGGTGAAAGCCGTATTTTTAATTGTATGTCTTTTATTTCCTGAGAGGTATCAGTCATTTGTTTGTTAATTACTAAATCCAGGAAGCACTACTTTACTTACGCTCCATAAATCGTATTTCATTTGAAAGCCCAATAACACTTGACCTTCATACACTTGATTAGTTGCGTTAGATTTGTATTTGATATACCCTTCCAGTTCGGCAGTATCACTTACTAAATCAAAGACGAGTCCTTGTATTTTCCACTTATGTAGTTCTCGTTTAGGGTGAGCCGTTTGAAATGCCTGAATAATTTCCCGAAATACTTTATTGCTTTGTGCCGAACTGTTGTAGAAAACATTTTCAGCAATATAGATGCCGGTCATATACTCATCCCAATCCATTTCAATCAGAAACTTAACAAATTCATCAGCACATTTTCGCAAATCATAATCGTGGTTGGGATGAAACTCTTCGTAAATAAAATTAGTCATCATTCCCTGAACACGAATATCGTCCGTTTCATAAGCAAACAGTTCCTCCGTGATAAAGCGGTATATTACTTCATCATCATATTGGCATATCGTTTCAAGCCTTAAGGACTTCGATTCCATAATTTCCTGCAAACGCACTAACTCAGACGAGATTTCTTCAGGGCTAAGCTGTTCGGCATTTTTGAATTCGGGGCAGCCAATAAACTCATACACTTTGCATCTTTTGTTTTCGGCAAATTGTTTCTCAAAACTATAGATGTAATTCAGCCATTGGTTTTCGGCGGTTGCGTTTAACGACGAATCCATGTTGTTCATTCCAAATTCGGCTTGCAACTTAAGTTTAAGCAGTTCGTTTTCGGCTTGAAGTTTTTCTTCTGGTGAGAGGTGGTCAAAATCTTCTTCAGAGTTCATAGGCAGCTAAATTATTGGCTAAAATTAAGTTAGTACGTAAATAAATGCCCCAAATATGACAAACTTTTTTTGTCCTAATACTCATCAATCCAAAGGCAAGAAGATGGGCATTTGATTTAAAAACACCTTCCTACAATCAAACCCACCAAATCCTCATTCGGTCATCGCCCATTAGGTTCATTTAACTCATTGTCCGCCTTGGAATGCTTTTGGCTTCGATGTCGAATTTAATGAAGGCAACGAAGAAGAGGAATAATATATCAGCTATTGCAGTGTTTGGCTATACATCTGCTGAAGTTCAGCCTTTTCCTTTTCTAAGGTTTTAACCAAAGCATCTAAATTCTGCTTTTGCAGCTGCATCCTGCCTTTGTAATCCTTCACTATAAGTTCACCCTTCTTTGCGATGGCTTCAACATTGTTAACATTCAATTTCGTGTTCAATTCCTTAATGTCGGCCATATACTGCATTTCAAAATGCATGAAATCCATATATATCCCCTTGAACATTTTCACCTTATCATAGAAAGCAGTAGCCTTGTTAATCAGCGATAACCCATCCGCCACAATGGGGCCAAACGTTTCCCGGTTTGGAAGATCCACCAAACCTCTGATGCCTTTAAAATGAAGATTTAGCTTTTGCTTTAATTCATCGCTTTCCTGGTCGAAACGCTTATAGCCCAATTCAGTTTTCCTAAATTCAGCCGACAATGCATTGTAGGCATTCATAAACTTTAAATACAAATTGGCTTTTGGGTGCATTTTGTTTAGAATAGAGAAGCAAATATAGTTAATTTCTTTTGGTGGGAAAATGAACCAACTGCTCAGCCAAGCGACCTTTAAGACTGTTTAGATTGATGGAGTTTTGGGGCATAATTAGATTTTAATTGTGAAACAAAGGCTTACAGTCCGTCCTTTTACAAAAGATTTCTCTTTATCAATACCAAGCTGAACATTTGGCATCATATATTCAAATAACTCTTTTCGATTATAAACAGGATAATATTGAATTTCCCCATTTCCATCCTTTCGATAAAATACAGTTTCGTAATCAAATCTGCCATTCCAAACCTTTGAGGCAGCTATCTTTGAATATAAAAGATAATCCATAAAACTGAACAGCTTATTATGCAAATATGCACGAGGAAGATGCATATCCATCAAAACGGGTTCAACCCTTTTCGCTTTGTACTGTTCAAAGGATGAAATGCCCCGAATAAATACTTCCAAAACTATATCTGAAAGAAGAATCGGGAACATAGAATCAACTAAAATTAAATTCAATTGATGGTTTTTAGGACTCATCTTCTGAAAAAGCAATTGGTCTTTATTTCGAAGTCCAGACAAATCACATTCTCCATAACAATCATTGAGGTGATACTTGAATTGATACTCAGCAAATGTGATATTCTTTAAATGAACAAAGTTGGTTGGGTCAAAACCAATTTCATTTGGGGGGGCTTCCTTTAAAGTCGTGTTCATTTCTTAAAAACTTATATAGTAATGATAGTGAAAATCTCATTGAAAGAAAAGACTTAAACTATTTCTTAGTCTGTAAATTGAACTTGTTTGTTGAAAACATTTTATTATGAAATTCCAGAAATTCAATGGATGGGTGAAATCTCTCAGGTTTAGTTATTAGTTGATTTTCATACGCTATAAAAAATTTCTGAATGTTTTGATCCTTTTTTCTTTTTACAATATAGTCTGACAGCTTTATTCTAAAATCAGTAGTAATAGTTATTAAGCCAATATCAAAAGCTTTATCATGAATTTGATTTAAACAGAGGCCATTTCTTGGATTTAGGGCTTCCGTCAGATTTTTCTTCCAAGGCACTATATGGCTTGCAACTAATAATGACGGTATGTCGATCCCTGTAATACAACAACATCTGTTGTAAGATGCCAAAATTCTCTGTCGGAAGTCACTTTGATTGACTCTCTCCATTATTGTTCTCTCCTTTTCTATCCCTTCATTAGATTTATAATCGAAAAAATCTAAAACTCTATCTGGATTTAGTTTATTAAGAATTGCATAACTATCGTTAGTTAGCTTATCCCATTGATTAAAATACTCATTCCAAACTCTTACCCCCAATTCACCTGGCTTACGTTTTCCTTTTTCGCCCTTCTCTTGCCTTTCAGAATCTAAACTTGTAAAATTCATTAAAATAAAAGATATTGCAGCTGGTGATTTACCAATTACCAATGCAAGCTTTTTAATATCATCATTGGAAGTGCCGCTAATTTTGTTGTAAGGGGTTCTCCAATATAAGTTTAGGGCTAAAATTAGCTGTTCTTTTGTCCATAAAAGGTTATTGTCAGCCATAACTATTATTCAACTATTTGTTTTGCAAAGGCAATCACATCTTCGGTAGTTTTAATTTCTGTAAGCATTATAATATGTATTAATAGGTTGGTATTTAGATTCAAAGATAAGAAATAAAATTATTGAAAATTAATTTATAAAAATTATTTCATATTCTTCTTGTTGCATTCTCCCCTTAAATTTCAATTTAACTTGCCTCAACTGCAAAAGATAAAATCCCATAAACATCAAATGCAATCGCAACTTTCAAAGATAAAGTTGCAACTTTCAAGCTTAAAGTTGCGATAACATCAAATGCAATCGCAACTTTCAAGGATAAAGTTACAACTTTCAAGCTTAAAATCACGATAACATCAAATGCAATCGCAACATTCAAGCATAAAATCGCGATAACATCAAATCCAATCGCGACATTCAAGCATAAAATCGCGATAACATCAAATGCAATCGCAACTTTGATAGAGAAAATAGAAATAGAATTTATTCAACCCATAGGGAAAAGGCCGAAATCAACCCAAATTGAATCGGCATTAACAATTGGCTAACAATCCTTAACGAATCTTTAACACTTGGAGCGTAGCCTTTTGAAAAATGGCCTCGTTAAAGATAGAAAAAGTTTAGGGAATAAATAAATAGCCCTCTTCAGCCGGACTTAAACTTTGTTACCAACCGGCTTAATGGCAAAAAGGAGGTAAGTAATCATGGCACGCCAAAAAAGAACTTCAAAAGCCTTGGACAAATTGAACAAACGCCTTTCGGGCATGAAATCAATAAGTCCGGCATTGGATTTGGGTAACGGTTTAGATGTTGCCACTGTTGGTGCTTCGGCTAGCAACCTGGAAACTTCAGTGAATACTTACAACCAAGATTTAAGTTTATTTGACAAAAAAACAAATGATCTTAATGATTTGGAAAAAGCCAACAATCAACTATCTCGTCGCATATTGCAAGCAGTAGGCTCCGCTTATGGCTTTGATAGCAGCGAATATGAAATGGTTGGCGGGGTAAGAACCAGCGAACGGAAGAAACCCCATCCAAAGCCTAAAGGCGGTTCAGCAAACGATGATGCTTCAGGCCAAGCAGCATAGTCGTTTTTTTTTAATGAGAAACCCGGTTGTCTTAAACGCGAGAAGATAGCCGGGTTTATTTTTTTAATTGAAGCAATAAAATTCTTTAAATGCTTTTCAAAAGGGATAAAATCCCTTGTTACAAAGCAAATCATCCTTCCAAAGATTGGCAGGATTCAACTGCCGTCGAAGTTGAATCCTAATTAGGGAAGGTTCGCTTGGTAGAGATAAGTTTTAGCCTGTCCGCATTAAAATTTGCGACCATTTGCTCTATTAGCGTCATTCGCGTTCCAATTATCCCCATCAGACTCCTGTTATTAACTTAAGTTTCTCGGCCTTCAACTCCCTCATTTCCTAATATTTCCTAACAAAATACTTATGTTAGAAATAACCCTGATATTTTTTTTATCAAAAATATATTTTAATTGCAAAAGAATATATCTTTGCACCCCTTTTTGAACACCTTGCACCAATTTTCAGGCCAAAGTATTCAACAAGGCGAAAACCTGAATTAACTCTTTGAATCTGTCCCTGCATCACTCGCTGCTTCCTGATAAACGGTTGATCGATTCAAAATCTCAAATAACAAACAAAAAGTAACAACTACAATGGCAAAAGAAGTAAGTGCGTTGATTAAGTTACAGGTAAAAGGCGGTGCAGCTAATCCATCACCACCAATAGGCCCTGCATTGGGTGCTAAAGGTGTAAACATCATGGAGTTTTGCAAGCAGTTCAATGCTCGCACACAAGACAAGCCCGGCCAAGTATTACCTGTAATTATCACAGTTTACGCCGACAAATCGTTTGAATTTATAATCAAAACGCCTCCGGTTGCTATTCAATTGCTCGATGCCGTAAAGGTTAAACTAGGAAGTGCTGAACCAAACCGTAAAAAAGTAGGTACAGTAAACTGGAACCAAGTACGCTCGATAGCTGAGGCCAAAATGCCCGACTTAAACTGTTTCACTATTGAATCAGCGATGAGTATGGTAGCCGGCACAGCCCGCAGTATGGGTATCGCAATCGAAGGAGAATCACCTTTATCTAAAAACTAAAGGATTAATCAATTTTTTAAACAAAATGGCAAGAATTCCCAAAAAACGCAAAGCTGTTTTAGCAAAATTGGATCAGAGTGTAACCCACAATCTGACCGCTGCTTCTGCTTTAGTAAAGGAAATCTCCACTGCAAAATTCGATGCATCGGTTGACATCGCTGTTCGTTTAGGAGTAGATCCACGTAAAGCCAATCAAATGGTTCGTGGTATTGTAACGCTTCCACACGGTACAGGTAAAGTCGTTCGAGTATTAGTATTGTGCACACCCGATAAAGAGGCCGAAGCTAAAGCAGCCGGTGCTGACTTCGTAGGGTTGGACGATTATCTTGAAAAAATCAAAGGCGGATGGACAGACGTAGATGTAATCATCACAATGCCCAGCATCATGGCCAAGTTAGGTCCATTAGGTAGAGTATTAGGCCCTCGTGGTTTAATGCCGAATCCTAAAACCGGAACGGTAACAATGGATGTAGGTAAAGCGGTGGAAGAAACAAAAGGCGGAAAAATCGACTTCAGAGTTGACAAAACCGGTATTGTTCACGCATCTGTAGGAAAAGTATCATTCGATAAAACCAAACTCGCAGAAAACGCAAACGAACTCATTTCGACCATTCTCAAACTGAAACCATCTTCGGCTAAGGGTGTTTATGTAAAGTCAATTTACCTAAGTAGCACCATGAGCCCAAGCGTTCAGATTGACACGAAATCAGTTGGAGCTTAAATCAACAAAACAATGACAAGAGAAGAAAAAAACGGGGTTATTGACGAAATTACAGCGTTGATAGAAAGCAATCCAAACTTTTACCTTGCAGACATTTCAGGACTTTCAGCAGCTAAAACTAGTTTGTTACGCCGCCAATGCTTTGGCAGCAACATCACACTAACAGTTGCTAAAAACACCCTGATACAAAAAGCTCTTGAGCGTACTAAAAAGGATTATGGCAACATTGCAGATGTATTGACAGGTGGAACATCAATCTTGGTGGCAGAAGACTATAAAGCTCCTGCAAAACTTATCAAACAATTCCGCAAAACCAGCGATAAACCTATTTTGAAAGCTGCTTTCGTACAAGATACCTTGTTCGTAGGCGACAATCAATTAGACACGCTAATCAGTATTAAGTCTAAAAACGAGCTTATCGGCGAAGTTATCGGTCTGTTACAATCACCAGCCAAGAATGTTATTTCCGGGCTGTTGGGCGGAGGCCAAAAAATCGCAGGTATTGTTAAGACTTTGCAAGAACGTAATGCAGCTTAATTGCGACCCTAAAAATCAAAACAAACAAAAATCAACAATTAACAATTTTAAATTAAAACAAAATGGCAGATCTAAAATCCTTTGCTGAGCAGTTAGTAAATCTTACTGTTAAAGAAGTAAACGAGCTTGCTCAAATCCTTAAAGACGAATATGGCATAGAACCTGCAGCTGCTGCTGTAGCTGTTGCGGCTGCTCCAGCTGGTGGCGGCGACGCTCCTGCTGCTGCTGAAAAAACTACATTTGATGTAGTTCTTACTTCAGGCGGTCAAGCTAAATTAGGCGTAGTGAAATTGGTTAAAGAAATCACCGGCCTTGGCTTGAAAGAAGCAAAAGACTTGGTTGACGCTGCTCCAAAAGCAGTGAAAGAAGGCATCACAAAAGAAGAAGCCGAATCAATCAAATCTCAGCTTGTAGAAGCAGGTGCTGAAGTCGAAATTAAGTAATTTCTTCTTTTGAACTTATAGGTTCAGCTGTCCCACAGCGATGTGGGACGCTGAACCCTTTTGTGTTTTGTAGTATTTCTGGTTTCTTTTTATACGAATTTTAATTTTAATTCAACTTGGACAACAAACTCCAAAACTCGAGGATAAACTTTGCATCGGCTAAAACCCCGATGAGTTATCCCGATTTTCTAGACATTCAATTAAAGTCTTTTCAAGATTTTTTTCAATTTGAAACTACCCCCGAGAATCGTGGAAACGAGGGTCTTTTCCGGGTTTTCTCCGAAAACTTCCCTATCTCCGATGCACGAAATAACTTCGTTCTCGAATTTATCGATTATTTTATCGATCCCCCGCGTTACTCTATAGATGAGTGTATCCAACGTGGACTTTCTTACAGCGTTCCGTTAAAAGCGAAACTGAAACTTTATTGTACTGACCCCGACCACGAAGATTTTGAAACCATCGTTCAGGATGTGTATTTGGGAACTATCCCTTATATGACTCCTAAAGGCACTTTTGTAATCAATGGTGCTGAACGTGTAGTTGTTTCTCAGCTTCACCGTTCGCCGGGTGTATTCTTCGGTCAGAGCTATCACGCTAACGGTACTAAATTATACTCAGCCCGTGTAATTCCTTTCAAAGGAAGCTGGATTGAGTTTGCTACCGACATCAACAGTGTGATGTATGCTTACATCGACCGTAAGAAAAAACTTCCGGTTACTACACTTTTGCGTGCTATCGGTTTTGCTACCGACAAAGATATATTGGAGATTTTCAATCTTGCTGACGAAATCAAAGTAAGCAAAGCTGCTTTGAAGAAAGCAGTTGGTCGCCGTTTGGCTGCCCGGGTATTGCGTACCTGGATTGAAGATTTCGTGGATGAGGATACCGGCGAGGTGGTGTCTATCGAGCGTAACGAAGTGCTTGTTGAGCGTGAAGTAGTTATCGCTAACGAACACATTGACCTAATAGCCGATGCAGGTGTTAAATCTGTAATCCTTCACAAAGAAGAACACGATGGAGTAGATTTCTCAATCATATATAATACCTTACAAAAAGATACGTCGAACTCGGAGAAAGAAGCTGTAGAGCAAATCTACCGTATTCTTCGTAACGCTGAACCACCAGATGAAGAAACTGCTCGTGGTATCATCGACAAATTGTTCTTCTCCGACAAACGTTATGACTTAGGAGAAGTTGGACGTTTCCGTATCAACAAAAAATTGAATCTTAGCACGCCCGGCGAGGTTAAGGTTCTAACCCGCGAGGACATTATTTGCATCATTAAATATTTGATTCAATTAATTAACTCTAAGGCTGACGTGGATGATATTGACCACTTGAGCAACCGTAGGGTTCGTACAGTTGGTGAACAATTGTATGCTCAATTTGGTGTAGGTTTGGCTCGTATGGCTCGTACAATTCGTGAACGTATGAACGTTCGTGATAACGAGGTATTTACTCCAACCGACCTTATCAATGCTAAAACGCTTTCTTCGGTAATTAACTCCTTCTTTGGAACAAATGCTTTGAGCCAGTTTATGGACCAAACCAATCCATTGAGCGAAATTACCCACAAGCGTCGTCTATCGGCACTCGGGCCAGGCGGTCTTTCTCGTGAAAGGGCAGGTTTCGAGGTGCGGGACGTTCACTATACCCACTACGGAAGACTTTGTACAATCGAAACACCTGAGGGACCAAACATCGGTTTGATTTCTTCACTGTGCGTATTTGCTAAGATTAACCGTCTTGGTTTTATCGAAACACCATACCGTACTATTACAGCTGGTAAAGTAGATGTTACTTCTCCTCCAATTTATTTAACTGCTGAGGAAGAAGAAGTAAATACAATTGCTCAGGCCGTAGCTGATTACGATAACAACGGAAACTTTAACACTCCGAAAATCAAAGCTCGTTACCAAGGTGACTTCCCGATTATGGATCCTGAAAAGGTTCAGTTGATGGACGTTGCTCCGAATCAAATCGCGTCTATTGCTGCTTCGTTGATTCCTTTCTTGGAACACGATGATGCTAACCGTGCCTTGATGGGATCGAACATGATGCGTCAGGCTGTGCCGTTGTTGCGTCCTGAAGCTCCGATTGTAGGAACCGGATTAGAAGGCCCTGTTGCCCGCGACTCAAGGGTTCTTATCAATGCAGAAGGCGAAGGGATTGTTGAATATGTAGATGCAAACAGCATTACTATTCGTTACACCCGCACCGATGAAGATAAGAGCTTGAGCTTTGACGATGATGTAAAAACTTACAGCCTTGTTAAATTCCGCAAAACCAACCAAAACACCTGCTTCAACCTAAAACCTATCGTTAAGAAAGGTGAAAAAGTATTCAGCGGACAAGTGCTTTGCGAAGGTTACGCAACTCAGAATGGCGAACTTGGTTTAGGTCGTAACCTAAAAGTGGCATTCATGCCTTGGAAAGGTTACAACTTTGAGGATGCGATTGTGATTTCTGAACGTGTGGTTCGTGATGATATCTTCACTTCTTTACATATTGAAGAATATGTATTGGAAGTGCGTGATACCAAACGTGGATTGGAAGAATTAACTTCTGATATTCCAAACGTTTCGGAAGAAGCAACTAAAGAACTCGACACTAACGGTTTAATTCGTGTAGGTGCTGAAGTAAAACCCGGCGATATTTTGATCGGTAAAATCACTCCAAAAGGTGAAACCGATCCATCGCCAGAGGAAAAACTACTTCGTGCTATCTTCGGGGATAAAGCAGGTGATGTGAAAGATGCATCGTTGAAAGCTCCACCATCATTGAGTGGTGTTGTAATCGACAAGAAACTTTTCTCGAAAGCCGTTAAAGATAAAAAATCAAAAAGCGAAGAAAAAGCTGCTGTTGATAAAATCGAAAACGAATTCAATGCTCAGGTTCATGACCTTAAAAACAAATTGATTGATAAACTTTTCAATTTGGTAAACGGAAAATCATCGCAAGGTGTACAAACTGTTTACAAAGAGGTGATAATTGCTAAAGGAACTAAGTTTACACAGAAGATGCTTCAAAACATCGACTACCAAAACGTAAACCCAACCAATTGGACAACTGACAAAGAAAAGAACAAGCAAATCAAACAATTGCTGCACAATCACAACATTAAGCATAGCGATTTGTTGGGTGTGTTCAAACGTAAGAAATATAATATCACTATTGGTGATGAGCTACCACAAGGTATCGTTCAGTTAGCTAAAGTGTATATTGCTCGTAAACGTAAATTGAAAGTAGGGGATAAAATGGCCGGTCGTCACGGTAATAAAGGTATTGTTGCCCGTATTGTTCGTGATGAAGATATGCCATTCTTGGAAGACGGAACACCGGTAGATATAGTTCTAAACCCACTTGGTGTACCTTCCCGTATGAACCTTGGACAAATTTATGAAACTGTATTGGCTTGGGCCGGAAAAGAATTGGGGCTGAAATTTGCTACTCCAATTTTCGACGGAGCATCCTTAGACGACATCAATCATTACACCGATAAAGCTGGAATCCCACGTTATGGTAAAACATATCTGTATGACGGCGGAACAGGTGATAAGTTTGACCAACCAGCAACTGTAGGTATTATCTATATGTTGAAACTTGGCCACATGGTTGATGACAAAATGCACGCACGGTCAATCGGACCATACTCATTGATTACACAACAACCATTGGGCGGTAAAGCTCAGTTTGGAGGTCAGCGTTTTGGTGAGATGGAGGTTTGGGCACTCGAAGCATTTGGAGCAGCAAACATTTTGCAAGAAATTCTTACCATTAAGTCCGACGACGTGGTAGGCCGTGCAAAAGCTTACGAATCCATTGTAAAAGGTGAACCAATGCCAACGCCCGGAATTCCTGAGTCGTTCAACGTATTGTTGCACGAACTTAGAGGACTGTGCTTAGACGTTACACTCGACTAACAATTAGTTTTTCAGAATAGGGTTAGAACATTTTTCTAACCCTATTCTTTTCGATTTACACAATTAGAAAATCTTTATCACGACAATATGTTGAACAAAAAAGAAATTAAGCTCAAAACTAATTTTACTAAAATTATCATCGGTTTGGCTTCGCCCGAGAAAATTCTCGAACGTTCCAGCGGTGAAGTTTTAAAACCAGAAACTATTAACTATCGTACCTATAAACCGGAACGCGATGGTTTATTTTGCGAAAGAATCTTCGGCCCTGTAAAAGACTGGGAATGTCATTGCGGAAAATACAAACGTATCCGTTATAAAGGCATTATCTGCGACCGTTGCGGTGTTGAAGTTACTGAAAAGAAAGTACGTCGCGAACGTATGGGACACATAACCCTTACTGTTCCGGTTGCACATATTTGGTATTTCCGTTCATTGCCAAATAAAATTGGTTATTTGCTCGGACTTCCAACCAAAAAGTTGGATACCATTATCTATTACGAGCGTTATGTAGTTATCCAACCCGGTCTTAAAGCGGTGGATGGTGTTAACCAACTCGACTTTTTAACTGAAGACGAGTATTTGGACATCTTGGAAGCTCTTCCAAAGGACAATCAATATTTAGATGATAGCGACCCGAATAAATTCATCGCTAAAATGGGTGCTGATGCATTGCAAATGCTTTTGGCTCGTACCAATTTAGATGAATTGTCGTTCTCGCTTCGTCATAAAGCAAACAACGAAACTTCACAGCAACGTAAAACTGAGGCTCTAAAACGTCTTCAAGTTGTTGAATCTTTCCGTTCGGCTAATACCCACATGGAAAACCGTCCTGAATGGATGTTGGTGAAAGTTGTTCCGGTTATTCCACCAGAACTTCGTCCGCTTGTTCCACTGGATGGCGGTCGTTTTGCTACTTCGGATTTGAATGACCTCTATCGTCGTGTGATTATCCGTAACAACCGTTTGAAACGATTAATCGAGATTAAAGCTCCTGAAGTAATTCTTCGTAACGAAAAACGGATGCTTCAAGAGTCGGTAGATTCTTTGTTAGACAACAGCCGTAAATCAAACGCTGTAAAAACTGAATCAAACCGTGCTTTGAAATCTCTTTCGGATAGCTTGAAAGGTAAACAAGGTCGTTTCCGTCAAAACTTACTTGGAAAACGTGTGGATTATTCAGCACGTTCGGTAATTGTTGTAGGACCAGAAATGAAATTGCACGAATGCGGTCTTCCAAAAGATATGGCTGCAGAGCTTTTCAAACCGTTTATTATCCGCAAAATGTTGGAAAGAGGTATCGTGAAAACGGTAAAATCTGCCAAGAAAATTGTAGATAAAAAAGACCCGGTAGTTTGGGATATCTTAGAAAATATTTTGAAAGGCCATCCTGTATTGTTGAACCGTGCCCCCACGCTTCACCGTTTAGGAATCCAGGCTTTCCAACCAAAACTTATTGAAGGAAAAGCAATTCAATTGCATCCTTTGGTTTGTACGGCCTTCAACGCTGACTTTGACGGTGACCAAATGGCGGTGCATTTACCGCTTGGACACGCTGCCGTTTTGGAAGCTCAATTGTTGATGCTTGGTTCACACAATATCTTGAACCCTGCCAATGGTGCTCCTATCACTGTACCTTCTCAGGACATGGTTTTGGGTCTATATTATATGACTAAAGGAAAAGTAAATGATGCTACTACAGTTGTAAAAGGCGAAGGTTTAGCATTCTACTCTCCTGAAGAAGTAATTATTGCTCTTAACGAGAAAAAAATTGACTTGCACGCTTGGATTCGTGTAAAAGTAAACGTTATCGAAGAAGGTAAATTGGTTAACAGATTAACCAAAACTACCGTAGGACGTGTGCTTTTCAACCAAGTTGTACCTGCTCAAGTTGGTTATATCAACGAACTTCTTACAAAGAAATCGTTGCGTGACATTATCGGTGTTATCTTAAAGAAAACCGACAATGCAACAGCTGCCAAATTCTTGGATGATATCAAAGAACTTGGATTTATGAGTGCGTTTCGTGGAGGTTTGTCCTTTAACTTGGGTGATGTAATTATCCCTGATGAAAAAGAGAAACTTATCAAATCGGCTCACGAACAAGTGGAAGAAGTTCAAGGGAACTTTGAAGCTGGTTTCATCACCAACAACGAACGTTACAATCAGATTATCGATATTTGGACACATACTAATAGCCGCTTGACTACTGTAGTAATGAACCAAATGACTACGGACAAACAAGGTTTCAACTCTGTTTATATGATGTTGGATTCCGGAGCCCGTGGTTCTAAAGAACAAATCCGTCAGCTTGCAGGAATGCGGGGCTTGATGGCGAAACCTCAAAAAGGTGCCGGTTCCGGTGAAATCATCGAAAACCCGATTCTTTCTAACTTTAAAGAAGGATTATCCATTCTTGAGTACTTTATCTCTACCCACGGTGCCCGTAAGGGATTGGCCGATACGGCTTTGAAAACTGCCGATGCCGGTTACTTAACCCGTAGGTTGGTGGACGTAGCTCAGGACGTTATTATCAACGAAAACGACTGCGGTACACTTCGTGGACTTGTAGCTACAGCTTTGAAAAATAACGATGAAGAAGTAGAGTCATTGTATGACCGTATTTTGGGTCGTACCTCGGTTCACGATATTCTGCATCCACAAACCGGTGAGCATATCATCGGAAGTGGTGAAGAATTTACTGAAGAGTTGGCTTCTGTTATTCAACTATCGCCTATCGAAGCTGTTGAAATACGTTCGGTACTTACCTGCGAATCTCGTCGTGGCGTGTGTGCAAGATGTTACGGACGTAATTTGGCTTCGGGTAAAATGGTTCAGAAAGGCGAAGCTGCCGGAGTTATTGCCGCTCAAAGTATCGGTGAACCCGGAACTCAGTTAACCTTGCGTACCTTCCACGTGGGTGGTGCTGCAATGCGTATTGCGAACGAATCGAAAATTGAAGCTAAATATGATGGTTTAGTTGAAATTGAAGAATTGCGTACAGTACCGGCTCAAGATGGTTTAGAAAAATACAATATCGTTATCGGTCGTTCGGCTGAAATGAGAATTGTAGATACCAATACAAGAATTACCCTTACTACAGCTACTATTCCATACGGTTCAAACTTGTACCTTGAGGATGGTGCTCGTGTGAAGAAAGGTGATTTGATTTGTAAATGGGATCCATATAATGCTGTAATTCTTTCTGACCAAGCCGGTGAGGTGGAATATGAGCAAATTGAAGAAGGTATTACTTGCCGCAGCGAAAGCGACACTACTACCGGATTTGAAGAAAAAATCATTATTGATAACCGTGATAAAACTAAGAACCCTGCAATCCGTGTATTGGATAAAGGTTTGGTGTTGAAAACGTATAACATTCCGGTTGGTGCCCACATCATTGTTGAAAATGGTGCGAAAATCAAAGCGGGAGACATTTTGGTTAAGATTCCAAGAACATCAAGCAAAGGTGGTGATATCACGGGTGGTTTGCCACGGGTAACTGAGTTATTCGAGGCTCGTAACCCTTCTAACCCAGCTGTTGTTTCTGAAATTGATGGTATAGTAACTTTCGGAAAAATCAAACGCGGTAACCGTGAGTTGATTGTTGAAAGCCGTACCGGAGAAGTGAAGAAATACTTGGTTCCACTTTCTAAACATATTCTTGTTCAAGAAAATGATTTTGTGAAAGCGGGTATGCCATTGAGCGATGGTGCTACTACTCCAACTGATATTCTTTCTATCAAAGGACCTACGAAAGTGCAGGAGTATTTGGTGAATGAAATTCAAGAGGTTTATCGTTTGCAAGGTGTGAAAATCAACGACAAACACTTTGAAGTGATTGTTCGCCAAATGATGCGTAAGGTTGATATTATTGATCCAGGCGATACTTCATTCTTGGAACACCAAATTGTGAACAAAGCTGAGTTCATGGAAGAAAATGACTGGATTTATGGCCGAAAGGTTGTAATTGAAGCCGGCGACAGTGCAACTGTTAAACCCGGACAAATCATAACTTCGCGTAAACTTCGTGATGAGAATTCTATGCTACGTCGCCGCGACTTGAAACTGATTGAGGCTCGTGATGCAGTTCCTGCTACTTCGCAACAAATATTGCAAGGTATCACTAAGGCATCGCTTCAAACAGATAGCTTTATCTCGGCTGCATCGTTCCAAGAAACTACGAAAGTGCTTAACGAAGCTGCTATCTCCGGAAAAATTGATGTATTGAAAGGATTGAAAGAAAACGTAATTGTTGGACACTTAATCCCTGCCGGTACCGGTTTGAGAGAGTATGACAAGTTAGTGGTAGGTTCAAGAGCTGAATACGAGCAATTGATGGCTACTAAATTGGAGAGAGAAAGTGTAGAGTAATTAGGAATTAATTTAATTTAAAACGCCTGTTCTGAAAAGAACGGGCGTTTTTGTTTTGGGGAAATGCTATTTGCACCTGCGGTGGGTTGAGGAAGGGGACGCACGAATTACCTGATGAACTGATAGGAACTGATTTTAATGCAACCCCGGAGGCCTTGGATAGAAATCGGAGGGAGGACGCTAGGATTAGCTAGGAATGGGACGCACGATTTAACTGATGAACTGATAAGAACTGATTTTAATACAGACCGGAGGCCTTGGATAACAATCGGAGGGAGGAACATTATGGGAAGAACAGTCCTAAACCAAAACTTTAATGCCCTGAAAGGGAATAACCGTTTGCCTATCACAGTAGGCAAAAGCGGGATTGTCTTTGTGAGTGTTGGAGTAGGGGAGTGGAAGGGAGTTGGGAACGTGGTGTTGGAGTAAATTCGAATTTGGAACGGCGAAGCCTTAAAGTGAGTTAATTGCGAATTTCAAATAACAAATCGGATGCCGATGATATGCATTCGACAAACGTTTATTCAAATTAGCCATAACCTTATACTTTTGCGGCCATTTTTAGATAAGTCCTAAACCAATTTCTTTGCCTAAAACCCTTCATATAGTTTCGTTTGATGTGCCATCTCCACCCGACTACGGAGGAGCGATAGACGTTTATTACAAGCTGAAAGCTTTGAATGAGTTAGGGGTGGAAATCATATTGCATTGTTTTGAATATGGCAGAAAACCATCGGCAGAACTTGAAAAGCTATGCCAAAAGATATATACCTATAAACGTGATAATTCGAGGCAGAAGCTATTTAATTTTATGCCTTTTATAGTGGTTTCGCGAAGCAACGAAAAGCTGCTCGAAAATTTGCTTTCAGATGATGCACCTATTTTGTTTGAAGGCTTGCATTGCTGCTATTTTCTGAATAGCGAAAAACTAAAGAACCGAACTCGTGTAGTGCGAACTCACAATGTAGAACATGATTATTACAGACATTTAGCGGCTGCCGAAAGCAGTATATTTAAACGGTTTTATTTTGAAATGGAAGCCGGGAAACTGGCTTCATTTGAAGTGGAATTGTCGGGTGCTACAGCCTTGGCAGCTATTTCGCCGGCAGACACTTCGCATTTTGCATCCCGAAACGAAAACACGCTTTTAGTTCCGGCTTTTCATCCAAATACAGAAGTAAGCATTAAGCCGGGCAGAGGGAAGTATTGTTTGTATCATGGCAGTTTAAGCATTGGCGAAAACAATAAAGCCGCTCTATGGCTTATCAACGAAGTGTTTAATGAATTGGATGTTCCGTTGGTGATAGCGGGAAATAATCCATCACCCGAATTAAAAAATGCTATTAAGCAGCATAAGCATATATCGCTAAAAAACGATGTTAGCACACAAGAAATTTACACTTTACTTCAAGATGCTCAAGTAAATGTGTTGCCCACGTTTCAAACTACGGGAATAAAACTGAAATTGCTAGCTGCATTATTCTCAGGTCGGCATTGTGTGGTGAACAAGCAAATGGTTGAAAACACCGGCTTGGAATCCCTTTGTCGTATAGCTGGCAGTGCCGCAGAAATGAAGAAATTGGTTATAGAAGCCTTTTCACAACCTTTTGATTTGGGTGAAATATCCGCAAGGAAGGCCATATTGGAGAAGGATTTTAGCAACAAAGCAAATGCTGAAAAGCTGCTTGGTTTGTTTTAATTGCCCCTAAGCTAGGGCAATCACCACTAATTTTCTAATTCCCTTTCCCGACACCCTAACAAATCTCCATCAGGACTATTTGTCTTCCCGTCTCTAGATTCGGGTCGTGGTCTGCCCCTTATATTCCGCTAGCCCCACAAATCTAATCCACCCGGTTTACCGAAGGACTTTTCACGCCAATTCAGGACTTGTACCGAAAGAGCAGTATTTCAAACCTTCGGTTGCCCAATGTCGGTATCATATGTTTTTAATGTAATTAAATTACTCCTAATTCAATAAATTTATATCGTACTTAGTTTATTAATTATGATATAAATATAGTGAATTTAAGATATTGTAAATACATTTATGAAAAAATAGATACCAAATTGTTGTATTATTGTTTATCTGTGTTTTCGTGAAAACACCATGTCACAATTGCATCTCCCAAGTTCGCAATCGCATCTCTCAAGTTCGCAATTGCATCTCTCAAGTTCGCAATTGCATCTCCCAGTTTCGCAATTGCATCTCTCAAGTTCGCAATTGCATCTCCCAGTTTCACAATTGCGTCTGTCAAGTTCGCAATTGCATCTCCCAGTTTCGCAATTGCGTCAGTCAAGTTCGCAATTGCATCTCCCAGTTTCGCAATTGCATCTCTCAAGTTCGCAATTGCGTCTACCACTTTCGCAATCGCATCTGTCAAGTTCGTAATTGCGTCTCTCAGTTTTGCAATTGCTCCCCCCCAATATCGCAGAAATTATCTAGATTGTGTAAATGGAGTACAAACCAAATTGAACGTTCGAAAAAACAAGTACCCCTATCTATTTATTATATAATCAAGCGGATTAAAGAATCCAATCCCCACCAAGCGGTCATACTGAATGCCGGGTTCGCGGTTATAAACGAAAATGGTATAACTGTTATTGGTTTCAAAATGGGAACCTTCAATAGCCGTTTCGTCAATAGTTTTTTTCTTGTCCGAAACAAATACATACTGATAGTTGTAAAGCCCTTGTTTGAGAAAGGCCGAACATTCGTAACGAAGCAATACATCGTTATACTTTAGTTTGAACTGAGGTTTCAATTCCCAATCGGTTAGTCCGCCGAAAACGTAATAGCTTCCATCATTGCGAAGTTCTTTATCGGCCAATGCGAAATGTACGGTAGCATAATCGCATTCGGTGGTGGGGTCGCCGCCTTCTTGACGGGAAATGTAATACATTCCGTTCAAGTCGTTGTAGTAATCATATTTCAGGCTGCTGCGTGGATTATCCACATTGAGGTAAACTTCTACTTGTTTATTTGGCCATTCTATATGGGCTACGTTAAATGAATTGAAACGGATGGTTTTAATATCAAATACCCGAAACTCGCTACCTCCGGCAAAGTTGTTATCGTTATCATAATTATACTCCATCCGGTTTTGATTTACAAACATCGGCTTTAGGGCACTGATGGCATTATCGGTGCGGTAGTTCTGCATCAAAACTGTTTTCACATCCCACACATTCACCACATTATAGGTAGGCGGGTAACTTATGGCGAAATCTATTTCCTGATGGCTGTCGCGTTTTTCAATAATTGATGGCCGATGAATGGTTCCGGTTACGGTCATTTTCTCTTCCCACACATAAAAGCGGCGGGTAATAACCGTGCTGTCAGCATTATCTTTATACACAGAAAGTAAATAGTTGCCTGACTTTTTGAACTTTATGTTACTGTTGGGAAAGGAAGTTTTGTAATGGGTATATTTCTGGAGGGTGTTTACCGAATAGTCGTAAGCACTCACTTGGTCGGTTTGGAATGGCCCGATATAGTTTACGTTGGCCATTTCGGTTGGTTCCCATTCGGCGGTGCAATGAATGAAGGTGAAATAATAGTTTTTGTAATCGGCGTCTAAATCATCAAAATCCAGAATTAGCCTTTCCCCCTTACCTAAGTTTACGATTGGGGTGGATAATTCGTTTCCTTCCTTATAAAGTCTGACTGTTTTTATGTTTTTCACATAAACGAAATCCTCATAACGAAATTCGGGCGTGGGATTAACATAATCGGGCTCATAATCTTGCCCAATGGAAACTAAGGAAAATAATAACAGAGAAAAGAAGATAGTGAACAACCTCATTGGTGAGTTTACTATCTTTATTATGGGATTATTCATAAATTTCCTTATTAATTATCTCACCGTTATCTGCGATGTCCATTCGGTTTTGTTCTTACAGTAATCAATGAGTTCTACCCTAATGGTATTTCGTCCGGCAGGGATTTTCGCACCTTTGGTATCTTTAATTTTGCAGGAAAGCCGAGCTTTTTTGGAATCAAACTCGGTTAAAACCCATTGGCCGTTTACTTCAACTCGGTAGCTAACTATGCCGCTGAAGTTATCGGATATGCGGAAAACTAATTCAGTGTTTTCAGTGATGGCATTTTTGCCTAAATTATTTAATGGAGCTATTTTGGGCGGTAGCATGTCCAACATCACTGTATAGCTGCCAAAGCGTTTTACTTTCTGCGTTATTTCATCGCCCCGCAGCGTGCCACCTTCACTTATCCAAGTTGTGCCCCTGTCTTTATAAGCAATAACCGCCTTTTCACGCAGGGCAACCGGAATATTCGGACAATTGATGGTGAGGCTAAACAGGTTATACACCGGAATAAAACGAGAAGCAAGCACATATTCGGGCGTTAAGGCCGATGTGCTGGGTTTTGGAAGGGTTTGAACTGAAAAATCAAGGGTATCGAAAAGGGTATGCTCAGGGAAAAGAATATCTAAATCTTTATCTTTATAAAACCCGGCAGTGCTGCACGAAAGAAGTTTCCCACCAAGCAAACGGTCGGTCTTTTGAAGGGGAGAAAACACCACTTTCATTTTTATTTCCCGAAAATTTCCTTCAATATCGGCTACTATTACCGAAACGGGATGCGATTCAAAATCGGCTTGCGATAAAATACCCGGTCCTTTTTCTATTCCCGAAAAATCGACACAGCCGCTAGCAAATAGCTTTTGAACCGAGCTTTTGCCACTTAATTTTTCGGCATAATTGGTGAGGGCGTTAATGCATCGGGCTTCGGTAAAGACGTGACGGTCGAGCTTTTGGCTATAATGCATAACGCTATCCATAAACAAAGCCAGAGAATACACCCCATTAGCATTAGCCGAACCCGTTGCCCGGTCTGTAGCCGATGCACCGATACCGATTTGACCTAATGCCTGAATGGGTTCTGCAATGGTGTAGCCATTTTTAGCGGATACATAAAAAGTTTTCGGCTCGGGGCTGCCGTTTACTTTGCCGCCGGGCGAAAGCGGGAAAACGGTGATAGCCGACACATCAGGCGGCACGTTGTCGGGAATCCGAAAGCCTTCTAACTGTGGATTGATTACTTCTTCGGTTTTGGTATCGCGAATCTCGAAATGAAGGTGCGGTCCGGCACTGCTTCCGGTGTTTCCGGAATAGGCTATCACCTGCCCGGCATAAACTTTCACACTATCAGCAGGTGGAAAGAGCTCTATTTCGCTTTTTTCCTGAGCAAACTGCTGAGAGCGGATATAATCGGCAATGTTTCCATTGAACTCACGCAAATGGGCGTAAACGCTGGTTTGTCCGTTTGGGTGGGCGATATAAAGCACTTTGCCATAGCCCGCACCGGCAATCTTTGCACGGCTTAAATAACCATCGGCTACGGCATGAACCGGTAGCCCTTCCTGTTGCTGGGTACGAATATCTAACCCAGCGTGGTAGTGATTGTTTCGTACTTCACCAAAATTCCCCGCTAACAATATGGGAATATCTACCGGGGAACGGTAAACCAACTGGGCAGCGACACCCTTAGTTAGTGTAGCGATAATTAGGGTAAGAAATAGTATTCGGGAATGCAATGATGCAAAGATAGAATGAGTTGTTAGTTTTAAATTAGGAATTATGATTCATTCGTAATTGAAACTCGTAATCACTCAATCCAATCAGTCTAATCTACATCCTAATAACTTATTAGCATTGCATTTCCAAATCGTAAACTAAAAAGCTCTACTAATACCAATCAGCCACCTAAACTGAAAATAGGCCGGTGAAATGGCCGGAGTTCGGCTTAACCACAGTGGAAAATCGGCACGGATGGTAAAGGGTTGAATCTTTCCAAGATTTCCCCATTTCTTTATTGTGAGTGCCAAACCTAATCCGGCATCGGCACGGAATGGACCAAATGTAAGTTTCTCTTTTGCTGCATTGGTATTCAGCACACCGGCATCCACAAACAAATACGATTTTAGTTCCAATATATCCTTCACCAGCTTGGGTTTCCAAGGCAGGTATTTATCAAACTCCAGTTCCATATTTACCGCTGCTCCCGATGTACCCACATTGTTCAGCACTATGTCGCCATTCTTATTCACTACAGGTGATAAATAGCCAGCGTAACCGCGAAGATTAAGCCCACCGCCATATTGAAAGTTGCGGGTATTGTCGCCATAGCCTCCCCAACTTATCGGGAAAAATGCAGCCGAACGCACAAACTTATTCTCCATCATTTCTTCGGGGTTAGCTCCGGCCAAATACAGTTTGCTTTCCACCGGAGTAATGCTTCCCGAGCCTAACATAGCGAAGAAACGGGTATTTATGCCCAACCTATCCACAGTGCTTTTATTTACAGATTGAAGTACAATTTGCGAGAAGCTGTAATTGCTGCCTGGCCCAATGGTCTTCACCGAAAGAAGTAAATTTCCCGTTCCATTTTTATATTGGTATTTATGGTCTATTCCGGCAGTTACGCTGCTGTTGAATTGCCCCACTCCCCACTGCTTTGGGCTAATTAAATAGTTAGCCTGATTATATCCTTTGCGATACATTCCTTTAAAATTCAGGAAGAAACGATTGGCAAGGCTGTTACTGAATTTCTCAAAACCGAGGTTATAGCCCTGCATTCCATCCAACCATTTCAGGTTTAGGTTCACCCAAGAGTTCTTGGAGATTTTATCCAGGCTGTTTTTATACACCAAATTGAAGGATAAAATGTCGAAACCATTAATATCAGCAGCAGTATCATGAAGTTGTTGGATGAAACCAGTGTTTGCCCAGGCACTAAAACTGAAAATATGTTTGTGGTTCATATAATTTCCGTTGACGTTGAAACCCAGCTTCACACCATCGTAGAAATTATACCACACATCGGGTCGGGCAAATAGCTCATAATGCCTCCAATCTGCCGGGTTTTGCACCTGACTATCGAAATAGATTTTGGTGCGGCCTTTGGTTCTATTATTCAGCATATTTATGTCAGCCAAACGATTCGATGGGTCAATCACCACATCTTTAATCGGCTTGTCGGAAGCAATCGTAAAGGAATATTTAGGTTTAACTTTCCCCCATCCAATCCAACGTGGAAGCAGGTTGGCATCTGTTTTCTTTTCAAACCAGTTGTTTGGAACATGGAAATCATAAGCCGTGCTATCGTCCAGAACAACACTTAAATCAAGCGGCATCTGCATTTCACCTTTTCGTTCAAGCGTGATGGTATAAGTGCCTTTTTCATCGCCCTGCTTTATGGATTTCACACCGTAATCAATGTGCTTGGAAGTTTCGAGCCATTCGTCGAAAAACCAGTTTAAATCCACTTTGGTAAAGCGGATAAAGCTCTGCCTGAAATCTTCCATATACGGATGGGCATTGTGCCATTGGGCAAAATAATGTTTGAAAGCAGCCTTAAACAACGAATCACCCAACGTATATTGTAGATTTTGCAGCATTGTAGCTGTTTTGAAATACACATTACGGTAACCACCGGCGTGTCCGAGAGCTGTTTCAAACTCGTCGCTGTGGGTATTCAGTGGCTTGTCGTTATCACGAATAGCTTCATTCATATAGCTGTTTTTGAAATAACGGTCGGTAACAAGGTTGCGACGTACGTATTTGCGGATGTAAGCGTTTTTGGGGAGGGTAACCGTATCATAATCGCCATCAATGAGGCGTTGGGCAATGGTTTCGATGTATTGCGTAAAGCCTTCATCCAAGGCCGCACGGTAGGTTTCATTATTTCCCACCATCCCAAAAAACCAGTTATGGCCAACCTCGTGAGCAAGCAAGCTGCGGTAATCGGGGTCGAAGCCTCCATCTAGTGTAAGCATAGGGTATTCCATTCCATCGCGGGCATCGGCCACCACCATTTTAGGATAAACGTATTGTCCTATTTCCTGATTGTAGTGATGAATAACTTGTGCAGTATATTCAGCTGCATTTTGCCATTTAGCAGCATGTGGTTCCTGCACCATTGAAATCACCCGGATGCCCGGAAGATTGGCTTCGCCTATCCGGTAGGTGGGGTCGGCTGTGAAAGCAAAATCGTGAACGTTTTCTGCGTGATATTTCCAAGTTTTGGTGATAGACGAATCATAAGGGATTATTTCGGATGGAGCAGATTCGAGCGGTTTATCTTTAAAGTTCTTAATATCTAATTTCTCCCGTAAATCCTTGGGAAGTACTTCATTTTCGTTTTGAAGCTCCCCTGTTGCTTCCACTATGTAATTATTGGCAAAAGTGAGTTCCACATCATAAGTCCCATAGTCGCCATAAAACTCTTTTCCCAAATGTTGCTGGGTGTCCCATCCCATTTTATCGTCATACACCGATATACGTGGGTACCAGTGTACCCCATCGAAGTGGTTAAAGCCATACGATTTGAATACTTTCATCCTCCGACGAAGGCTTCCTGAATCAAAGAAGGTTTTAAAGGCCATTTGAAAAGAAACTTTTTGGCCGGGCAATAAGGGTTCGTTCAGAAATACCTTTAATATAGTGTTGTCCATTTCGGTTTTCAGCATTTTTCCATTGCTTTCCAGAGTGTAAATCTTTGTGCCCAAGTTTCGGCTTTCGTAAGGGCCGTAAACGGGTTCGTTGCCATTATTCACGTTTAAAGAATGTGCGTAGCTGCCCGGCTGAAAAGCATTTTGATACAAATGGAAATACACATACGTTAATGTGTCGGGAGAATTGTTCCAGTAAGTTAGTTCTTCCAAGCCATTAACAACTAACGACTTTTCGTTTACAGTAGCCTTTATTTTATAGGCTACATCCTGCTGCCAGTATCCGGCACGGGGGATTCTATTTTTCCAGTAATGCGGATTAGAAGGGCTGCGATATGAATTTTGACTTTGGGCGGCAACACTGGCTATCACCCCCAAAAGGATTATTAATTTACGAAACATCAATTATTTTGCTGATGGGCAAAAGTAATGTGTTTGGACTATGAAGATTGAGGTCGTGAGTTTTATCGTATGGGAATACTTTCTGACAATTGCCCATCAATTGCCCTTTATCGTCTCCTATCCAATTTCTATTATTTTTGCCCATGAGTTATTTCAAAGGAACGAATACAATTATAACCGGTGCAGGGTCGGGCATGGGCAGACAAATGGTCTTGCAAGCTGCTAAACGTGGAGCAAGGGTTATAGCGGTGGATTATAATGCGGTCAGCCTCAACGAAACTGCCGATATGGCCAAAGCACAGCAAACAAGCATTGAAACCTACGTTTTAGATGTTGGCAATGCTGAAGCAATCAATGCCTTTGCTGAGAAAATAACGCCCAGCTTCAACAAGGGAAAGCTCATCCTGATAAACAATGCCGGAGTTAGCATTTTTACCGGAAACTTTGAGCATACGCCATTAGAAGAATTTGAATGGCTCATAAATGTAAATATGTGGGGTGTTATACGGCTCACCAAAGCCTTCTATCCCTATTTTTTGGCACAGAATACAGGTCATATTGTAAACCTTTCCAGCATATTTGGTTTGGGAGGAATGGAAGGTAATTCAGCCTATTGCACCTCCAAGTTTGCAGTGAGGGGCTTCACTGAAACGCTGCGTATGGAACTTGCTGACACCAACATAAGCACTACAGTGGTATATCCAAGTGGGGTGAAAACCAATATAGTGAGTAGCCAGGTACCAAAAGGTGGACACACCAACGAAGAAATGCTACAAAAAGTGGCGAAGAAATTTGAAAAGAATGCCAAAATAACCGCCGAAAGTGCATCACTGCAAATACTTGATGCGGTGGAAAAACGAAAACAGCGGGTTGTTATCGGTTCTGATGGTAAGATGTTCGATTTCCTTACCCGAATATTGCCAAGCAGTTATACAAATATTGTGAGGAAAGGGAAAAAGTAATTTTCTAATCTTTTCTTCTTTTTAGATAGTAAAAGCTGCTTTCTAAATTTGAATTTGTTGTATTATAGACTTCCCATCCATCTTCGCTCATTTTGTTTAATTGTTTTTGAGCTACACTTTCATTGAAATCGGGTTTCTTATCCTCTTTTGTAAGGTCAATAATTTTGGTATCATTGGCATAGCTGATGATAATTTTACTTACCCCTAATACTGGAATATATTTCAGCACCGCATGTTCATACTTGGTTTGAGCCATCAATAGGTTAGTGCAAAGCAGCAGCAATAAGGCTAATAGGGTTGTTTTGATTTTGTTCATTGAAAAATGTTATAGTTTTGATTTTAGGCCAAAACTATAACATTTTACCAAATTATTCTCTTTGATAAGAATAGCACACCTTACATCTTGAACTGTTTAATAAAATATTATTTCTTAATCAATAGTGTCCTAAAAGATTTTCTAGTTCGGAACATTTGTTGATTTGATTGGGCTACAGGGATTGAAAAAGGTATTTTCAAAAAAGAACCCCCTGAATTGGATTTTGGACAGGTTCGTACTTTGGTTCATCAAAAGGCTTGTCG
>CANJNG010000042.1 GCA_947475205.1 Bacteroidota bacterium | reverse complement strand
TTATATCGAAGTAGGCGATTATCTCGCTTGGAAATACTTCATTGAAAAATGTAGGTAGAATGGGGATTATATTTAAACCATAAATGTAGACTTTTATCTTTTACTCCCCAACTTTTGACGCTGACCCCTTATTCCTCCTCCACCCCCTCCGCCACCTCCTGAAGTATGCGACACTTGTGGTGCAGGTGTAATATCATTCAGTGAAGATGTATTGCCTATATTGCAGTCAAGCTGTGCACAGCCCGGTTGCCACGATGCTATTACCCATCAAGAAGGGCTAAATACTACATCTTATTCAAACCTAATGAACACGTCAAACGTGGACACAAAAGGATTGAACAGTAAAGTATGGAAAGCTATAACCGGAAATGGCGAAGATTTGATGCCTCCTTATCCAAATGCTCCACTAACCCCAGCTCAGAAAGCGACCATTCAGCAATGGATTGAACAAGGTGCTGCTAACACTACTTGCACACACATTTGCGGTTGCGATAGTACAAATGTTTCATTCTCGGCCTATATTGCCCCAGTTATTCAAACCTTTTGTATAGGCTGCCATAGCAATACCACATCGCAAGGTGGCGTAAACCTTCAAGGATACACAAATGTATTGGCCCAAGTAAACAACGGCAAACTCATAAAAACCATAAAGTGGCAAACAGGCCCCGGGATTGTAGCCATGCCATACAAGGGCAGCAAACTTTCGGATTGTACTATTTCGAAATTCCAAAGTTGGGTAAATGCTGGTTCATTGAATAATTAACAAAGAGGTGCTTTAGTTTAGCATCACTTATCAATCTCCTCCAGTAAAACAATGAAGTATAGAATGATTTTATGCCCTTAAGAAAATCTCACGCTTAGATTCTAATTCTTAAAACCAAAGTTTCGCAAAACAAATTATGTATAAAAAAATCATTCTATCGGTGGCCCTCAGTTCTACATTGTTTGGCTGTGCCAAAACCTTTACCACTGATTGTAGCACATCATCCAAATCCTTTTCTAAAGATGTTAGCCCCCTAATTGCCTCCAGTTGCTCAAATCAACAAGGTTGCCACGCAAAGGGTAGCAATCAAGGCTGCGGCCCATTGACTACCTATGCTCAAATTTCGAATAACAAATCGAGTATTCGCTCGTCGGTTTCTAGCGGAAGCATGCATCAAAACGGGAACCTATCTTCTGCACAGAAAAACACCATAATCTTTTGGATAGATGCTGGTGCTGCAAACGATTGAATGTTTTGCCCCGTTCATTCTCTTTTGCAAGGAACAAAGAGGACGACTGAAAAATCAAGGTTGTAGGATATCATGGATGGGTTTGAAGTAAATACTGTGCCCCTGCAATTTCCATTTCAAAATGTGTTTGTTTTGGGTACTATTTAGCGGGCAAGATTTCCACTTTCTTCATTTCTTCTAATAGCTTTGCGGGAATAGAGCAGCATTGGCAATGCTGTTCGTTTTCCAAATACCATTTTATCTGTAGTTCAAATTTTGGGTTCTTGGGCATTTTTTTAAATGCCTTCTCAATTAATTTTCCTGATGCTCTAGTTTTGTATGGAATGAAAAAGCCCAGCCCCAAAGGCTGGGCTTATTAAAGCACCATTAGGCCGTTCCTACCCTATGCTACTTTTATTGCTTTCGTGATTTGAGTTTCACTTTCCTCTTTCTTCAAAATGCTTAGACTGTATGATGAAAGTCAGCCCAATGAATAATTGTTTCAGGGTGATTAGACCCTAAACCGGAAGCCTATTTCCACCGCTTCAAACGCTTCATGCCCCGCGTTAGCAACCACGACATTATTTTTGAATGCCCGCCCTCAATCATCTTTTGTCTGCAATGTTCCTGAAAATCTTCCACCTTGCCCACAAAGGTGAATTTCCCAGATTGGTAGCAATAACTGCAATAGTCACGGTTATTCGACCCATCAATGTTTGTGCCTCCCCCTTTGGGGTCTTTGCTTAATGGCATTCCGCAGCTTTGGCACATAGTGTTTGTTGTGTTCATGTTGATTATTTGTGGTTTTGTTTAAAATAATTTGAATGACTGAGTTGAAACATGATGGAATAAATTGCTATAAGATGTACTTGAAGTTGAAGGGGCTAAAGCCCGAAAATCCTTAATTAATCATTAACCCCAGCCTTAAGGCTGGGGTTAATTGGGGTTAATCAAAACCCTGACAGAACCGGGCTTTAGCCCCAAAATCACTTGTTTATTATGTTGATTCTTTAGGGGAGTTTATCATTAACCCTTATTAAACACCAACAAAGGAACTTTGCTTTCAAAAGCATATTCCGTACTTTTGCTAGAAAGAAAAATCCTGTCGAAAAAGCTTCTATTTTGCTGCGTAAACATCACCAATACCGAAGGCTTTAACCGCTTAACCACCCTCTTAATATTTGAAACCAAAGTATCTGTTAGGTCAAATGTTTTGAAGTGCATATTCATGCGTTTCTTCGATAGTTTGTCCGATAGCTGCTTCTCCTTTTGTTTTAGTGCAAGAATTTCAGATGGAAACTCAAAATTAATCAGCTCCACTTTTGCTTTTATTGGCTCTGTAAAACCTAACACCTGCTTTAGTTCCTCATCCATGTTTTTAAGGTCGGTGGAATAAAGCACCGTCTTGATTTTCGAGGCACGATATTTAGCCGGAACAGCTATCACCGGAACCGATGAATGATTAATGAGGTAAGAAGTTACCGAGCCAAAAATCTTTTTCAATACCCCCGCACCGGTTGAACTGATGCAGATAAAATCAAACTTATTGGATTGGGCATATTCCTTGATGCTGGTTTCAGCAACAGATGATTCTTCAATCACACACGTATAGTTTTTTGCAGCAACGTCCATTTTCTCAAACGCTGCTTCCACAAACTTATTCAAGCTTTTCAGTATCTTCTTTTGCTCCTTCTTTCTGTAGTTTGCAAAATGTTCATCGGTTTCAGTAGGCATTTTTGATAAAAAATAAAAATGCAAGAACGTAAGCTCAACCTTATGTTGCGATGCCAGTTGAATGGCAAAGCGTAGCCCAGCTTTTGAGTTGGAAGAAAGGTCGGTGGCAACAAGTATTTTTTTCATTTGTTTTTTTTTGTTAGGATTAAATATATCTGTGCAATTACCCCAAGTTCAACTTTATTTTTTCCATTATATGCATTTGCAATGGCGTTAGCAGTTTTAATAATCAAGCGTTTGATATCCTCAGTAAATATTGAAGGATTTCCCTCTTTAAACTCTTTGAAAGCCGGCAAAACCTGCTCAATATCCCATTCATTTTCGATAAGCCAGTCGAAAACCATCTCTATTTGATAAGCCGAATCCTCACCAAATTCATCAATGGTGTCGTCCACCGGAAGCCATTCGGCCTTTATTATTTCTTTAAGTTTGGAAGTTTCTTCCGGCCTCACAGTTTTGTCGGCGGCGACCACCAAGTGAAATACCCGACCGAGGTGTTGATAGAATCGGAGCATAGTTGCATTGGAGTGTTTCATGGGTTGTTTGTTTGAACACAGCGAAAGTAGAATGCACTGCATCGCCCGAATGTGAGCGTAGTCAGCAAAAGGAGTGATATTTGTCACCCCAAAGAAATTATGCTTATCTTAGTCCTAACCCATAGGATTCCCACATAGCGTTATTAAACACAATGTATTCCAGGGTGAATACGATTTAGGACTAAACCCTCAGTTCTTCATCTTCACCAACCTTTCGTAGTTCAGCACCGTAATCGTTCCGCCCGAAATGTCGATGAATTTATCGTCTTTGAAGTCGCTTAGGGTGCGGATAAGGGTTTCGGTGGCGGTGCCTACCATATTAGCAAGGTCTTCGCGGGAGATGTTCATGCTGAAAGTGGTTTCGCCTTCCTTCTTATACTTGTCCGAAAGCTTAACAAGTGCCTCTGCTACTCGTTTCCGGACAGATTGATAAGCCAACTTCACTAATTTCTTTTCGCTTTCAACGAGGTTGTTTGATATGAGTTCAATGAACTTCTTCGATACTTCGGCATTTTTGTAAAGCAGTGAAAAGAAATCTTGCTTGGGTATCATCATTATTTCGCAGTCTTCTAGGGCGGCAGCATTGCCCGTGTATTGTTCCTCTTGCAATAGCGGAATGTATCCAAAGAAATCGCCTTCGTTATAGAGTTCGGTGATGAGGTCCTTGCCGGTTTCGCTCCGTTGGAATAGTTTCACTTTGCCCTTGTTGATGAAATAAATTCCCTTTGGGTAGCCGCCTTCTTTATAAATGTCGTCCTTCTTTTTATACTCCCTAATGTCTTGCTCGGTTGAGAGTTGTTTCAACGATTCAATTCCTTTTGCTTTGTTGATGAAATCGTTGATGCCGGTCATGTTCTTAGTAAATTCCTTTTTCAGAATTTCGTTTTTCTTCAAGCGGCTTTCGATGGCATTAAGCAATTCCACATCGTCGAAAGGTTTGGTCAGATAATCGTCGGCTCCCATTTCCATACCTTTTCGCAGGTCGAGGCGTTCTGCTTTGGCGGTGAGAAAAATGAAGGGGATGCTGGAGGTTTCTGTGTTTTTGGATAGCAGATGTAAGACGCCGTAGCCATCCAAGATTGGCATCATGATGTCGCAAATAATGAGGTCGGGTTTTTCCTTTTGGGCAATTTCAACTCCTTCTTTGCCATTTTTGGCAGTGAGCACATTGTATTGGGCAAGGCTGAGGATTTCGGCGGTGTTTTCCCTCACATCCTTGTTGTCTTCTATCAATAAAATCCTTTTCATTGGGGTATGATTATGGTAAAGGTTGTGCCATGGTTTTCCTGGCTGTCGAGGTTAATAGAGCCGTTCATCAGTTCGGCATATTTGGCCACGATGTTTAACCCGAGTCCTGTTCCTTGAATGTGGGTGGCATTGTGCCCTCGAAAAAAGCGTTCAAACAAATGTTTCTTATCCTCTTCTGAAATCCCAATCCCATTATCTTTTACCAAAATCTTAACTGCGACATCAGAAACAGTCACTTCAACAAGAATTTCCCCACCTGTGGGTGAGAATTTTATGGCATTTGAAATGAGATTAAACAAAACATGTTTAATCAATTTTGTGTCAACTGATGCAATTTTATGGCCGCGGTGAATATGTGTCAGTTTCTGTCCATCCGCAGCTAATGCCTTCATTTCTGAAACCACTTCCGCAACAAATTCTTCTACATTTGTTTCTTCGGGTATATATCCAAGTTTACCCTCTTCTAATTTACTGATGGACAGAAAGTCATTGAGGATGTCGGTAAGGTTACTTATAGAAGTCTTAATTTTATTAACGTGCTTACTTTGATTCGGGCCATCGTTCAACTCACCATATTTGGTCACCAATGACAGTGACGAAAGCATTGTGGTAAGCGGTGTTCTGAATTCATGAGAAGCCATAGAAACAAACCTCGATTTCAGTTCATTCAAATCTTTCTCCTTTTCCAGTGCTTTGTTCAAATCCTTCTTGGTTTTTTCCAATTCCTGAATTGCTTCTTCCAGAATGAGGGTTCGGTTCTTTACCTGTTTTTCTAATTCAGTTGAATAGTTTTTTTGTCTTTCTTCGGCTTGTTTGCGAATGGTGATATCCACAATAAATGCAATCACAAATCGGCCTTCATCATTTGTGTATGGACTTAAACTGATTTCTACAGGAAGTTCAGAGCCATCTTTTTTCAGCCCATAGAGTTCCATATCTGCCCCCATAGTGCGAGCGTTAGGATTATCGCTATATTTCTCTCTATGAACAATATGCCTTTCAGAAAGTCGTTTCGGAATCAACACTTCAATCTTCTTCCCAATAAGTTCGCCATGTTTGTAACCAAAAAGCCTTTCTGAACTTGGATTTGCACGGACAATTTCGCCAGTATCGTTTGCCACCAAAATTCCTTCTGCCGCATGAAGAAAAAGTGCATCAACACCTTCTTTGGTTTCCATTTTATGAGTTTGGTTTAATTGCACGGCGAATATACCCTATTTGGGCAATCGCAAAAGTAAAGGGTGGGTATGAAGCGGAAAATGATTTTGGTCATATTTCAATCATAACTATCGGGTCATTTCCCCAACAAAAACACGCAAGGCTTTTTGTGTATATCCACTTTTTGATTTTTCCATGTAGAAATCGCCATAGCTCTAACCCAACCTCCCGGCTGAGTTAAATTGCAGGCTATGCAAAGCCTCAATCCGCCATTACAGGATTTAATAATTTCTTCCAAAATCTGAACATTGCGGTAGGGTGTTTCGATAAAAATTTGAGTTTGGTTTGTTTTCAAAACCGTGGCCGAAAGTTCCCTGAGCCGTACTTGCCGTTCGCTTTTATCCACCGGAATATATCCTAAAAAAGCAAACTGCTGTCCGTTCATACCTGATGCCATTAGCGACATCAAAATCGAGGAAGGCCCAACTAAGGGAATAACGTGAATGCCTAAATCATGAGCCCATTGCACAACTGCCGCTCCGGGATCGGCCACACCGGGGCATCCCGCATCCGACAACAAACCCATATCGCAACCACCCAAAGCAGGTTGCAGCAATTCCATAACATCATTTTTTTGGGTATGCTCATTAAGCATTTCCATTTCAGTTTCCTGAATGGGGCGTGCATAGCCCACACGTTTTAAAAACCTCCGAGCCAGCTTATCATTCTCAACTATAAAGCAATTTAGGCGATTTAAGATATCAAGATTGTGGGCAGGGAAAACTTCCTCCGCTTTGCCTTCATCACCCAAAAAAACAGGGATTAAATACAGTTTACCTTTTTGCATTGTTTGTTTATTAGGATTTTGAATTAAACCCCCTCCAACTCCCCCTTTAAAAGGGGGAGAGCTGCCGCAACTCTGTCTTTCAAGTTCACTATAACTGCTACGGTTTCAGTAATCCGCTAATCGCCTCTTCCACGCTTGGTTTTACCATAAAGATATGTTCAAGCTTTGTAGCCACTAATAGTTTATGAATTCTATCGGGAACATTGCAAACGGCTGTTTCTCCATCCAGTTGTCGGCTATGACGAAGTAGTTGCAGCAGTAATTGCAACCCCGAAGAATTGATGTATTCAATGCTATGGAGGTCAACTACCAAAAACAAAGGCTTTACTTCATGAGTAACGTCTTTTAATTTTTCAAAAATGGTTTTAACCGTAAACGGGTCAGTTAAGCGGCCCGCCAAACTTAAAACCGTAACCTTATCTCGCTGCTCAATATCGTAAGTAAAAACTGCCATTATTTATCCTTATTAGTGCATTTACCGGCTTCTTGAAAAGCATTGCATCGTCCGTAAAGATTAAGCGAATGCTGATTAATAGTAAAATTTAAAAGCTTCCCGGCCATCTCTTGAATTTGCTGAATGCGTGGGTCGCAAAACTCAAACACTTTTCCACAATCGCTACAAATTAAATGGTCGTGTTGACGAAATTTGAATGATTTCTCAAATTGGGCAATGTTTTTGCCAAACTGATGTTTAATCACCAAATTGCAGTTCAACAGAAGTTCAGTAGTGTTGTAAAGCGTTGCCCGACTCACTCTATACTTCTTGGCTTTCATCATTAAATAAAGCTTTTCAATATCAAAATGCCCGTCGTAACTATAGATTTCGTTAAGGATAGCAAAACGTTCCGGAGTGCGTCGGTGCTGGTTTCGCTCCAAATATTCCAGAAATATTTTCCTTACAGTTTCCTGCGTTTCTTCGAGGCTCATAAAATTCTTTTCAAACCACGAAATTATTAGAAATTTGCAGTGCAGAATTCATTTATGAAAATTACCCAAATTAAAACCCAAATCGCAGTCGTTTTGGCCATTTTTATTGGCTTGACCTATTGTCCCAAAACATTTTCAGCCTCTGATAACGAATCCGGCGAACGCCTTAAATGGGACAGCCAAACCCGACTCAGTTGGAAGGACTTTAAGGGCAAAAGCAACAAAAACTCTATGCTTGCTGCCGAAACTAATAGCGGAATACATTTCAGCTACCAATGTTCGGGCAACAAAATGGACTTCGACATTTATGCCTATTTCGATAAAGAAAAAAGCTGGACAAAGCCAAATTCTACCGATGTGGTGTTAAACCACGAACAACTTCATTTTGACATCACCGAACTATATGCTCGAAAAATGAGGCAAAAATTTCTCAGTCTTCGCAATCCCTGCAAAAAGTCGAAAGCCGAGCTTCAAGGAGTTTTTTCAGCATTGATGAAAGAACATCGCACGATGCAAAATACTTACGACCGCGAAACAAACCATAGCCTCAAAGAGAAAGAACAAGCCAAATGGCAGGCCGATATTGAATCAGAATTGCTAAAACTGGAAGAATTTATGTAAGAATGCAAACAATTCAAACCCAAGCCCAACAAGAATTTCAAAAGCGTTTTGGCAAAGAAGGACAAAACTTTTTTTGTCCGGGAAGAGTAAATTTAATTGGCGAGCACATTGATTACAATGGTGGCTTAGTGCTTCCTGCCGCCATTTCAAAAGGAATTTATGCTGTTGCGGCATTAAATGGCACAAATTTCCACACGGTTTATTCCCTCAATTTCCCCGAATCCGAAGTTCGGTTTTCATTAGAGGATTCAGCCCTGAAAGAAAACCTCCACAGCAATTGGGCTGCCTTTGTAGCCGGAACATTTCTTAGTATTTCCACGAAAGCCAATTGCACAATTCCAGGATTGGATATTCTGTTTTCCAGCGATTTGCCCCAAGGCTGCGGTTTGTCCTCATCGGCGGCCATAGAAGTTTTGAGTGGATTTGTGGCAGCTCATTTTGCAGGCATTAACTTCTCCCGAAAAGACTTGGCCCTGCTTTGCTGCGAAACCGAACGAAACTTTATTGGCGTTAATTGCGGAATTATGGACCAATATGTTGTGGCAAATGCAGAAGCCAATCATGCTCTTTTGCTCAACTGCAACACAATTTCGCACCAGGCAGTACCAGTAAACTTCGCTTCCTATTCATTATTAATTCTCAACACCAACAAACCCCGAAAACTCGTAGAATCAAAATACAACGAGCGTCGGGCTGAGTGCAACCAAGCCCTTGCAATCATTAACCAACACCATTCATACAGCAATCTGTGCGAAGCTCAGGAACAAGATTTAGCCTTGATTGATAACCCCACTTTGCTCAGCCGAGCCAAGCACGTTATTACCGAGCATCTTCGAGTTTTGAATGCCGCCAAAGCATTACAAGCGGGAAACATCATTCAATTTGGCCATTTGCTCACCACTTCTCACCATTCCTTGCGTTATGATTATGAAGTATCCTGTATTGAATTAGATGTCCTCTGTGATTTCGCCAACGCTCACCCCCACTGTATAGGAGCTCGAATGACCGGAGCCGGGTTCGGAGGCTGTGCCATTGCTTTAGTGGAAAGCCAAAATGTCCCACAGTTTTCTCTCCAACTAAAAGCCCATTATTACACCCAAACCCAAATTTCAGCCGATGTTTTTGAGTGTGATTTGGTGGAAGGGGTTAGGTTGTTTGGCTAACACTTTATAGATTATCATTTATTAAATCTCACTTAATTTGAATACCAAGAATTAGAACCTCCCTTCCAGTCCGGCTGACTTTTTTAAGTACCTCAAGGCCCTTGTGTCCATTCTTAATTTCACCCTACTGTGCATTAGCCAACATCGCTCATCACAACTACAAAAATATCTAATAGCCTTTCAATAGCAGTAAGCAGTATTAATGGTATATGTTCATTACATCATTTAGTAATATTCTGAAGTTTTTGGTATCATGCACTTGAGATTTTAGAGCATCTTTGTTTCCTAAAATTTCTAACACCATGAAAAAACTTCTACTCCTTTCCTTAATTATCAATTGTCAATTGTCAATTGTAAACTGTTCCGCTCAATGGACACAAACCTCAGGACCTGCCGATGGACTAGCTTCAGTTATTATTGCTGATGCCAACCATAACTTCATTATAGGTTCTAGGGGGGGCGGTGTTTATGTTTCGGCAGACAGTGGACAAACTTGGGCTCAAAGCAATACTGGAATCAACATCCATTCCTTTTCGGTAACCTATATGGATACTGTAGGGCAAAGTATTTTCATTTCCGGGCAATCATCCTATATTAATTACTTGTTTGAATCAACTGATGGCGGCCAATCTTGGGTAGACCATCCTATCAATGTGTGTTATCTAACAGGGATGGGCCACATTGGTTCACGCCTATTTATTGGCGGCAACTGCGGCGAGTTGATTTATAGTGATGATATGGGTGGGACGTTTGACACCCTTTCCACCTATGCTATCCGCAATGTAGTTAACGAACAAATTAGCGTTTTAAGCACGGTAGGCAATGATTTGTTTGTAGCCGTTCCCGATTCCGGTTTATATAAATCTACTGACGGCGGCTCTTCTTGGATTCATGCAAATGCCGGCCTCAATGCCGGAACTCCGCCTTCTAAAATTATTTCGGATGGCACCAACCACTGGGCTATATTCCCATATAGTTGGGATTTGTTTAAATCTACTGACGGTGGTTTAACCTGGAATGCTTTTACCGGTGTAAACTTAACCGCCTCCATTAATGATATTAGGTTTTTAAACAATAACCTCTTTATCCTCGCCGACCCCAATATTTTAATTTCAACCGATGGCGGACAAACCTTTGCACCCTTTTCTGGAAATGTAAATGCATCCTACGTAGGTTTAGCCTATAACGGCAATGCTTTTGTTAGTTCTACCGAAGTGTTCAATGTGGCCCTACAGCGTAGCACCGATGGTGGCCACACATGGGCTGATGCCAATTCAGGGTATGCAAATTCAAGGATAACCCAGCTCTTTGTAGATGGCTCAAATCTTTTTGCAAGCTCTTATGACCGGGGTATGTTTCTTTCAACCGATTTTGGAAATAGCTATACTCGTACAAACAATGGACCAATAGGATTGTATGCTGCTGCCGATATTGTTAAAGTGGGTTCAGATATTTTGCAATGTGGGTATTCGCACATTTACAAAACAAGCGACAACGGTGCAAATTGGACTGATTTTTATAGCAATTCAATACCCGGAACCTATGAGTGCACTCAATTTTTATTGGATGGAACCGACCTTTATATGGCCACTTCTGTGGGTGTTTACAAAAGCACCAACCTTGGTCCCTGGACAGCACTCAACAACGGATTAACCGCAGGTTTTATGGTAAACTCAATCGTTAAGAACGGAACAAGAATGTTTATTACCGGAAAAACCAATACCACGCCTTATGTAGCTAAAGTATATTATTCAGATGATAATGGTGCAAATTGGATAGACAACAGTGCTTCATTCAATTTCGGCGACTACACGGAAGGCAACGAACTTGCAGCATTAAACGGAAGTGTATTGCTTGCTTCGCTCGGAACAGTATATGTCACTAACGATAACGGAGCAAACTGGACCACCACCGGTTCAGGATTGCCTTTCGGATTGATAAATACCTTTTTTGTGAACGGATCAAACATCTATGCAGGAATGGGTACCGACGAGGGACCGTATGGTAATGTTTTGGTGTCGTTTGACGGCGGTGCAAACTTCACCAGTATCGTTGATAATCTTTTCAATTCAAACGTAACAAGCTTTGAGGCTTTAGATGGCGATTTATATGTAGGGACATTTTGGGGAGGTGTTTGGAAACGCCCACTTTCAAGCATTGTGGTAAATATCCCGTCCACCAACCCAAGCAAAGGCACTATTGCCATGTATCCAAACCCTGCCGGTGATAACCTATCAGTGAAACAAACCGGAATACTCACCATTTCCAACCTTGCCGGACAAGTGCTTTACACCCAAAACCTGAAAGCTAAAAACACCCAAATAAGCACCCGCGAATTGCCGGCAGGTATCTACACTGTGCAATTGCTCGAAGGCAATAAACTCAGCACAGATAAGTTAGTAATAGCCAGATAGAATTTAGAAACAGTTTAAATAAAAAAAGCGTGGCTTTCGGCCATGCTTTTTTTTTTGTTTAAACCATAAACTTAACGATAATCCTCTTTCGGAGCCAAATACTCAATATAAATCATATTTAAGGCCACCAACACAATCCACGACAGAATCAGGAAACAATAAACCCATTCCAGTATCGAAAGCTCCCAAATATCAGGTCTTACAAAATGATCAGGGTCATTAATTGATTGAAAAAGCAATTCTTTTGGAGCAAAAACAGTTATCACATAAATCACAGCAATCAAAACCCCGTGAAAACTAATATACACATTAAGTCCACTTTCTCGATCCACCCAAATCGTATAACTAAAAAGCAAAATAGAAACCATAGCACCACCAAAGAAAATCATAGCCACAATTAAGTGCGAAGTATGATCTACTGCAGTAAAATAACCAATACCAGAAAAAGCAAGCGTAGCAATCATTCCCACTAAAGTTGCCACTTTCTCTCGCTTTCCTTTCCCTATAAAGTTGCCAAGCCCAAGTGCAAAAATCATCATCAATATCCCTCCCGACATAACACTTCTATTAAAAATGTGAGCCATAGTACTAGCATCGCTTAATCCCAATTCCGAAATAAAATGATTAGCAGGAGAATAACCATCGGGTCTAAAATAGTTAGAAGCCGAAGCGTAAAGGCCAAATAACACTAAGAAACACCCCATTAAACCAGCAAACGGGGTAATTTTACGTAGATTAAAACTCTTATAATCGAAAATCATATTTGTTAAAAAAGGGTTTATGGCATAAAAACTAAAAATTTAAAAAGTATCATAAATCTACTTTTCTTAAAAGGCAAATTTACCACAAGAATATTCAGTTGTAATAGGCAGAGTTAAGATTTATTGAATCCACCATTCACCCCGGGTGCATCCGAGCCCGAATCACCGGATTAGGTTTCGGTGGCTGTGCAATTGCCTTAGTCCAAACCCAAATGGCCCAAAGTTTTTCCTCCAATTAAAAATGCATGATTACCCCCAAACCCAAATTTCCTCCGATGTTTTTGAGTGTGATTTGGTGGATGGCGTTAGGCTTGGTTAAAGCGAAGTCCGAACAGGATTCTTGCATCCCAAAAGAGGCTATTAGGGAATCCGCAATTTGTGTTGTTAGTAGGTCAAACGGACGTAATCTAAAATCCCTTTATTTGGAAATGAATTTAGGATTAGGCTTTCACAACACACGCTTTATTTGCTTTGCTTTGTGTCGAAATTCATTGACCAAAAATGTATAAGAAAATAATGCTTTTAGGCTCGGGCGAACTGGGCAAAGAATTCGTGATTGCGGCCAAACGCCTTGGCCAGTATGTAGTGGCGGTGGATAGTTATGCAAACGCCCCTGCAATGCAGGTAGCCGATGCTTTTGAGATAATTGACATGCTGGATGGCCGGGCATTGGATGAAATAGTTGCCAAACATTCTCCCGATATTATTGTCCCTGAAATTGAAGCCATTCGCACCGAGCGGCTTTACGATTACGAAAAGCAAGGCGTTCAGGTTGTACCCAGTGCCAGAGCCGCAAACTTTACCATGAACCGACAAGCCATTCGGGATTTAGCTGCCAATCAATTGGGATTAAAAACGGCGAAGTTTATGTACGCCACGGATATAGAAACGTTCAGAAACGCTGTATCAAAAGTGGGTTTGCCTTGCGTGGTGAAACCTTTGATGAGCAGCAGTGGAAAAGGGCAATCCACCATAAAATTAGATTCGGAAATTGATAAAGCCTGGGAATATGCTTCTAGCAATGCCCGGGGGGATTTGAGAGAAGTGATAGTGGAGCAGTTTATTCACTTTCATACCGAAATAACCTTGCTTACGGTAACGCAAAAAAATGGGCCAACTTTGTTTTGTCCGCCAATTGGCCACCGACAAGAACGAGGCGATTACCGCGAAAGCTGGCAACCTTGCCCCATATCCAAGGAGCATTTACTCGAAGCCCAAGAAATGGCCGATAAAGTTACCCGGTCGCTCACGGGGTTTGGAATTTGGGGCGTTGAGTTTTTCTTGGCTGATGAAGGCGTTTATTTCTCTGAACTATCGCCTCGCCCGCACGATACCGGGATGGTTACCCTCGCAGGAAGTCAAAACCTGAATGAGTTTGAGTTGCACCTCAGAGCCGTGCTTGGTTTGCCTATTCCCGAAATTACCTTAGAACGTGCTGCAGCTTCTGCTGTGGTTTTAGCTTCGGAAACCTCTACCTCGCAACCGGTTATTTCGGGGGTAGAAAAAGCCCTTTCCTATTCCCAAAGCGATGTTAAGATTTTCGGGAAGCCCAACACACGGCCTTACAGGAGAATGGCTGTGGCTTTAGCCTACAGTAATCCCGAAGCTGATATTAATGACTTAATTGAAAAGGCGAAAATGATTGCCGGGGAAATGAAGGTGAATTAGTTTAGTGTCTAATACGCCCTCACATTCTTACCCTGCATAAAATTGACAAACGCCTGATTTACCACTTTATTTCCGCCGGGTGTGGGGTAATCGCCGGTGAAATACCAGTCGCCGGTATTGTTTGGGCAGGCGTTATGCAGCCCTTCTATGGATTGATAAATAATTTCCACTTCGGCTTTGCAGTCTGCCGGTTTTAGCAACATCGCAATTTTGGCCGAGATTTGTTCTGCTGTAAACGGTCGGTAAATTTCTTTCACAACGTTCACCATTTCTTCTTTGGGAAGTGCTGCCTGAATTTTGGCTTTTTCATACACATCATCCAAAAGATTTTCCATAAAGTTATCTTTCAGCAAAGCCACTACTGCCCTGAAAGCAATAAAATCATTCAACTTGGCCATATCAATTCCGTAGCAATCGGGGTAGCGAATTTGGGGTGCAGAGGAAACCACTACAATCTTCTTGGGATTTAAGCGGTCGAGCATCCGCAAGATGCTTTTCTTCAGGGTAGTTCCCCTCACAATGCTATCGTCTATCACCACCAAATTATCTAAACCGGGACGAACGGTGCCGTAGGTAATATCATAAACATGGGTAACTAAATCATCACGCAAGGAATCTTCGGTGATGAAGGTTCGGAGTTTTGCATCCTTTATCGCAATCTTTTCAATGCGAGGCTTGATAGAAAGCACCGTTTCCAGCATTTCGTCGGTTACGTTCGTTCCGGCTTCAAGAATCTTCTTTTTCTTTACTTCTTTCAGATAGGCTTCTACACCACTCACCATTCCGTAAAAGGAAACTTCGGCTGTATTCGGAATGAAGGAGAAAACGGAATTCTTCACATCATACCCAATGGCTTTTAATATTTCAGGAGTAACGTTTTTGCCTAATTGCTTGCGTTCCTTGTAAATTTCGTGGTCGCTGCCACGGCTGAAATAAATCCGCTCAAAGGAACACGCTTTGCGTTCGAGTGGTTCACGAACCATTTCTTCACTCACTGCCCCGCTTTTCTTAATTATCAATGCACTGCCAGGGGTGAGTTCAACAATTTTATCTTGAGAAACGTTGAACGCTGTTTGAATAGCAGGGCGTTCGGACGCTACAACAACTACCTCTTCATCCATATAATAATACGCAGGACGAATGCCGCTGGGGTCGCGAACCACAAAGGCATCGCCGTGGCCAATGAGTCCGCACATGGTGTAGCCGCCGTCCCATTTTTTAGACGCTTCACGCAAGATGCTGGCTACATCTAAATGCTCGCCAATGAGAGTGGAGATTTCGTAATTAGAAAAGCCTTTATCTTTAAATACTCGGAAAAGTCGTTCATTTTCTTCATCCAAGAAATGTCCTATCTTTTCCATTACCGTAACGGTATCCGATTTTTCTTTGGGGTGCTGACCCAATTCTACCAAATGGTCGAAAAGCTCATCTACATTGGTGAGATTGAAGTTTCCGGCTACCACCAAATTGCGGGTCATCCAGTTGTTCTGTCTTAAAAAGGGATGGCAATTCTCTACTGAATTTAACCCGAAAGTGCCATAACGCAGATGCCCTAAAAGCAATTCGCCCGAAAATGCTACGTTCTTTTTCAGCCACTTTACATCTTTCAGTTTTTCGGGATTGGTTTGGTAAACCGTTTCGTACTTCGATTGTATTTTTTCAAATATTTCCTGAATAGCTCCTTTCGAAGTGCTGCGGTAACGGCTTATGTATCTGTTTCCGGGTTCGGGGTCGAACTTAATTGCGGCTACTCCTGCACCATCCTGCCCACGATTGTGCTGCTTTTCCATCAAGAGGTACAGCTTGTTTATTCCATATAACGGCGAACCGTATTTGGCTATGTAGTATTCAAGCGGTTTGCGGAGGCGAACCAAGGCTACTCCGCACTCGTGTTTTATAGGGTCAGACATTAGTGCAAAGTTATGAAACAGTTGTAAAGTGAAAAGGTTTGGTTTTCCACATTCTGTTAACGAAGGACGAGGGTTGATTTACTCCCACTCAATAGTTGCCGGAGGTTTGCTGCTTATGTCATACACTACCCGGTTTATGCCCTTAACTTTATTGATGATTTCGTTGGAAGTTTTGGCAAGGAATTCATAGGGAAGATGACACCAGTCGGCAGTCATTCCATCCACTGAACTCACGGCACGCAGGCAAACTGCATTTTCGTAGGTACGTTCATCGCCCATTACACCCACAGAATTTACAGGCAAGAAAATAGAACCTGCTTGCCAAACGGAATCATATAAACCGGCTTCTTTAAGTCCATTAATAAAGATGGCATCTACTTCCTGAAGGATTCGCACTTTTTCGGGGGTTATGTCGCCAAGGATGCGAATGGCTAAGCCCGGCCCGGGGAAGGGGTGCCTACCTAACATATCCGCCGGAAGGCCAAGCTTTTTGCCCACCCGTCTAACTTCGTCTTTAAATAAACTTCTTAGCGGTTCAACTACTTTCAACTTCATAGTGTCGGGTAAACCGCCTACATTGTGATGCGATTTGATGGTTGCTGAAGGACCCTTTACACTCACCGATTCGATAACATCGGGATAGATTGTGCCTTGACCGAGCCATTTCACGTTGTCGATTTTGTGGGACTCCTCATCAAATACTTCAATGAATACCCGGCCAATGATTTTGCGTTTGGTTTCGGGGTCGGAGTGTCCGGCAAGGGCTTCGTAAAAACGATCTTTGGCATTGACTCCTTTCACATTCAAGTCGAGTTGCTTATAGGTTTCGAGCACTTGCTCAAATTCGTTTTTTCGCAATAAACCGTTATCTACAAATATACAGTGGAGGTTCTTTCCAATGGCTTTATGCAGCAAAGTAGCCGCTACAGTGCTATCCACCCCACCCGAGAGGCCAAGCACAACTTGGTCGTTTTGGAGTTTTTCTTTGAGTTCGTTTACAGTAAGCGAAATGAATGATTCGGGAGTCCAGGATTGGTTACAGCCACATATATCGCTCAGGAAATTTTGTAATAGGGTTTTACCATCGGTGCTGTGGGTTACCTCGGGGTGAAACTGTATTCCGTAGGTTTCCTCATTATCAAATTTGAAGCCAGCCACTTTTACATCGGGAGTGCTGGCAATGATTTTGGCGTTTTCGGGAAGATTCATGATGGTGTCGGCGTGGCTCATCCACACCTGCGAACCGCTTGATAATTCGGCAAAGAGTTTATCGCCGTCTGCAACATGAGAGAGATTTGCACGGCCATATTCCCGGGTTTGCGAAGCGATTACTTCGCCACCCGAAACCTGAGCCATTAGTTGTGCCCCATAACAAACGCCCAAAACAGGAAACTTCCCTCGGAAAAGGCTCAAATCAATTCTTGGAGAATCGAGTTGCCGCACCGAAAAAGGACTTCCGGACAAGATTACGCCTTTTACTTCGGGGCCTGGATTGGGAAAGTGGTTAAATGGATGGATTTCGCAATATACATTGAGTTCTCGCACCCGGCGGGCAATGAGTTGGGTGTATTGTGAACCGAAATCGAGGATGAGGATTGTTTCTTGCAAGGTTTTGGGAATTATATGGGTTTTGTTTGAAATGAGATGGCTTATGTTTGACTTGTACCTGGGATTGTTTGACTTGCTATGCCTTATGTTTAACTTGCAATTAGGATTGTTTGACTTGAGATGGCTTATGTTTGACTTGTACTTGAGATTGTTTGACTTGAGATGGCTTATGTTTGACTTGTACTTGGGATTGTTTGGCTTGAGATGGCTTATGTTTGACTTGTACTTGGGATTGTTTGACTTGATGTGGCTTATGTTTGACTTATACTTGGGATTGTTTGACTTGATGTGGCTTATGTTTGACTTTCAGTTGGGTTTGTTTGACTTGCTATGGCTTATGTTTGACTTGCAGGTCTTTTTGATTTTGAAACAGGAGAATGGGTGTTTTGTATAGACAAACTACAAAAAGATGTGATTGGAGGGGTGCTTTTAAGTGGCAAAATCTGGGTTAATTCCGATAAAAACGATTTAGTTTTGAAGTTACCGGGTGTTTTTCATTGATGAAACTCATTTGCAAAGTGCGTCAAAAATCATGGTTGATGTTATACAGCAATGTTTTTATCCCTACAAACACAAACTGAATATGGTTTGTTTGACCACCGAAGGTTTCCCAGCGGTTGCTGATACCGGCTACTAAATTCAGATTAAAGCTGGGGTTAATTATAAACCCTACCTTAAAGTCAGCATAAGCAACGGATGCATTTTGGCCTTGAAACCAGGCTTTTCCAGTTGTTGCACCCTGGTCGCCATTAAATATATTTCGTCCGTAGCTAACAGAAGCAGAATCGCGGCCATACTGAATATACATTCCTTTGGCTTCGGCCCAAACCCGGCCATATCGGTAACTTAAAAAACTGAGAACCTCTCTGAAGTTTGCCCCAACCGGATGAGCCAATGCCTGATTGTAATGGCTCCATTCATTGCCTTTTAGCGGAGATGAATAGGTGTAAGGCGACACTTGATTAAACTCCACCTGCCAAAAGAAATTTTTCACAGAAGCAAAATTATACATCTTCATTCCGCCCTGAATTCCATATTTGGCGGAAGAAGGAATTGTATCAAGCTTCTTAGCACCTCCAATATCATCAAGTAGGAATTGGCCATAAACATGGGTTCGTTTGAAAACTTTTACTTTAAGGTTAAGTCCCAAATTGGTGTTATTCAATCCGGCCAAACCATTCTGAGCCCAAGAAGAAAGTATGATTGGGTTGGCAAAGTTATAACTGGTTTTCTGTAGGCTTTTGCCATGCCAGTTTGTTCCTTCAAAAAGGCCGATTTGTATGCGTTTACCCAGACTATAACTCAAATAATGCACGGATAGAAATTTCTTTTGGAAGGGCTGTTGTGGGTCGGCGTATGTTACGCCATCTTGCAATTGAGCCATCAAAACAAAATACTTTATGTTCTTGAAACCGGCGGTCATTTTAAGAAAAGGATAATTGAAAGAATTGTCGCTTAGCAACAATGATCGATATCCATCACCGATAAAGTTTTTATCGTTTCCAAACTGCATCGAAAAATGTTTGCTGGGCATCCATGTAACGTAGCCCGCAGCCAAACCATAGTCGTAGCCATCCTTCTTGAAGGGCTTGTAACGCCCAAAGTTGGGTACTACCTGATAGGCTGTAACATAATCGGCAACATAAGGAAAGAGCTTCGATTGCGTTTCGAGATAGGATGCATAAAACGCCACAGTTTTGCCAATTGTCCCCTGCACCATTAGTCCGCGGGTGTTAGTGGTATATACATTGGCCGAATCTTTCATTAAGTCCTTGCCATATTCGAGATTAACAAGTGGTGAAACGGCGAGGGTGAAGTTGGCCGAATCGAGCTGTATGGTATGCTTATGAAGCAGTTTTCTTCCAATAAAAGTTTTGCCAAATTTGCTGACCTTAAACTGCCCCCTGAGAACCGAATCGGCATTGAAGCTGCGATTCATTTCGGCCAAATTATAGGGTCTTATGGCGGTATGGAAATCTTTATTGGGGTCTGAGATATAATTCAGGCTTTCTTCTGTACGATAGTAAAGCTGATGATTGTATGGAATCGAAAGCGGCTGGGAATAGCCAACAGAAAGGTTTCCCAGTAAAAACAATAGTTTCCAAGCCCACTTTTTCATTTGGGCGAAAATAGAGTTTTTAGGGAAATAGGGTTGGGAAGAAATACAACGATTGAATGCAAAAACCTATCTTACTAGGGTAACATAGCCCATATAAATTTTCTCTTTAAAATCCTGGGCACTATATACTCTGATTCGATATTCGTAAACTCCTAAAGGGCATTCGCGGCCATTACTCATACCGTCCCAATCGTTTTCAAAACTTTTGGTACGGAAAACCTCTTCGCCCAAACGGTTAAAAACCATCATTTCGTAGGAAGCAGGTTTATACCCTTCGGCTTTGGCATTAAAGGTTTCGTTCTTTTCGTTGGCGTTGGGCGTAAATGCGTTTGGTACATATAGATTATATACCGGAGTAATGAAAACCGTTGCATCGGCTTCGTCGGTGCAGCCATATTCGGTGGTAACGGTTTGGTGAATATTGAAATGTCCCGTGTCGGTATAGGTGTGAATGGGGTTGGTGTCAGTAGCTAAAGTGCCATCAAAGAAATCATAACTCCAAGTGGAAGCTCCGCTGCTTTCGTCCATAACCGTAACGTTTGGTTCTAAAATATTGGTGATGGCCGGAGATGGTGTCAAACCTGCGACCGGATTTGGGCGAACCACTACAAAATCGGGAAAGGTTTGGGTGTTGATACAATTATCAACAGATGTTACCGTAAGCGTTATAGCGTAGGTTCCTGCATCCTGATATAAATGCCGTGGACTTGGATCGAAGGAGGTGTTGTCTGATGACGCTGGGTCGCCAAAATTCCAGTCAAAAACCTGTCCTGTAGGCGTTGTGCCTGATGCATCAAAGGAAACGGGTAGGCTTTGGCATCCATCCAAATCAGGACCACCTGTAATTAATATAGTGGGTAGCGGGTTCACGGTAATGGTTACATCAGCTGTGGCCGAAGGCGTTCCGCATCCATCATTTACGGTAACCGCATAGATGGTGGTGGTTTGGGGTGTAACCGTTTCGGGGGAAGTAATAAGGGTTGTTCCATCTAACAGAAAGGAATAATTGCCATCGCCGCCCGTTGCAGAGAAGGTATATGAACTCGGGTCGCCAATGCAGATTGGATTTGACCCCGACACGGCAACTATGATAGCCAAAGGCTGAGCTAAGGAAACGGTTAAACTTTCGGGAGATGAAACGCAACCATTAATATCCGAAGCAATAACTGTATAGGTTGTGTTTGCTACAGGACTTACTTGCGGGCTTAGTGCAGTCGGGTTTGTAAGCGATGCGTCTACTGGAGAAGCGGTCCAGTTTACGGTATAGCCCCCGCCTGATGTTCCGCCTGCGGGAGTAGCCGTTAACGTGGTGGGATTACCTATACATATAGTAACGTCGGGTGAAACGGTAACTGTTACCAATGAAGGTTCCAAAATATCGTAGTCTCCGGTGATGGTGCAAACTCCGGTAAAATCGGTGGCGGTAACGGTATAATGTCCGGCTAAAATATTTACAGGGTCTTCTATTGTTCCCGGGCCGTTTGTCCAGCTATAAGTATAACCTGATGTGCCGCCCGATACCGTTATATCAATACTTCCACTGTTGCCGCCATTGCAAACTGCATCGGTAGTTATGCCTGTAATGCTGAGCGGTGCGGCAGGTTCAACAATTGTCACAGGCAGATTAAACGGGCAGCCATTGGCATCATTTACCGTTAAATCATAGTTGCCCGCACAAAGGGCAGTTAAATCTTCGGTAGATGCACCATTTGTCCAGACAAAGAGATATGGTGTTGTTCCGCCCGTTGTGGTAACATCGATGGATGCATCGCAAATTCCAAAACAGGTAACATCAATATGAGTTTCGGTGGCATCGAGTGGAGCTAAAGGTTCAACAATGTTTATGGTAAGTGTTGCAGTACAGCCAAGGGCATCCGTAAAGTTTGGTGTATAGGTTCCCACTACTAAACCATTCAAATCTTCGGTTGTTTCCCCGGTTACCCACAAATAGGTGTAGGGAGTAGTACCTCCAGTCGTCGTTACATCAATACTTCCATTGGTTTGTCCGAAACAGGGAACATCTTGATGTGTTTCGGTTAAAACAAATAGGGGAGGTTCGGTAATGGTGACCGATAAAGGGAAACTACAGCTATTTCCATCGGTTACATTAATATCGTATTGTCCGGCAATTAGGGTTGTTAAATCTTCGGTAGTAGCAGCGTTTGTCCAAAGGTAGGTATAGGGCAAAGTGCCGCCATTCACGGTAACGTCAATGCTACCATTATTCCCTCCAAAACAGGAAACATTAACATGGGTTTCGGTAACGGTCATTCCCGGGGGTTCGGTTAAAACTACCGCTGCAACAGTACCTAAACAATTGTTCCCATCTCTTACCTGAATGGAATAATTTCCGGCTATTAGCCCGGTAAAACTGGGTGATGCCAAATAGCTGCCACCTCCATTAATACTATATTGAAAGTTGCCATCACCCCCGGCAGCATTGCTAACAGCGATAGTTCCATCGGCATACCCAAAGCAGGAGGCATTTGTTTCGGCATGAGAAAAAGTAACCAAGGCAGGTTCGGATATAATTACACTAGAAGTGGCCTGACATCCATTATTATCCTGAATTCCAAAAGTGTAAATTCCAGCTACGAGATTAATAGCAGTTGGAACCATTTGCGGCGGAGTGGTATTCCAACCGCCAACATAGGGCGGTGTGCCACCCACGAGATTACCCGTTGCGGTGCCATCATTGCCACCATTACAAGTTACATCGGTAAACGTAGTGGAAAGCACCAACAAAGCGGGTTCGATGATGGTAACAGTAATTTGCTGTGAACAAGCATTAGCATCGGTAACCGTTACCGTGTATAGGTTTGGTGGGAGGGCACTAATATCTTCAGTGGAAGCGGCATTTGACCAAGAGAAAACGTAGGGAACTGAGCCACCCGAAACGGTTAGGTCTATTGAACCATCATTTAGTCCAAAACAGGAAATATCCTGATGGGTTTCGGAAAGCTGCAATCCGGCAGGTTCAGTGAGGATTACCGCTGCTGTGGTGCTAGTGCAATTGCTTCCATCCCTTACAATTAAGACATAATTTCCGGCAGCTAAACCAGTAAAATTTGCAGAAGCCTGATAGGTTGCCCCCCCATCAATACTATATTGAAAAACCCCATTTCCTCCTACAGCATTGCTAAAGGTTATGGTTCCATCATCGGAATTAAAACAAAGCGAATTGGTTTCGGCGTGGGAAAAAGTTATAACGGTTGGTGCAGTAATTACCACATTGGCCGTTGCCTGGCAGCCGTTTGCATCTTGCACCGAGAAGGCATAATTGCCTCCGGGCAGACCTGTAGCAGCTAAGGTGTTTTGTGGGGGAGCAGAATTCCAACCCAAAGTATAAGGCGTAGTTCCGCCGAAAACTATGGCTGTGGCAGTGCCATCGTTTGCCCCACCACATGTTACATTGGTAGCGGTGGCCGAAGCTGTTAATAAAGGCGGGCCGGTTAATGTTGCTGAATTGGTGGCGGTGCAACCATGTGCATCAGTGAGGACTACAGTGTAATTTCCAGAACCGAGATTTGTGGCTGTGGCGGTTGTTTGAATCGGGGCCGTGTTCCAAGAATAGGTGTAAGGCGTTGTGCCCGATAAGCCCGAAGCGGCCACCTGACCACTGTTCACCCCGCTACATACCGGGTTGGTGGGTGTTACCGATACAGTAGGGTTAGGATATACGGTAATGGTAGTTGTTGCGGTGCAAGTGCCGCATCCGCCCGTTCCTGTAACGGTATAGGTAGTAGTTGCGGCTGGGTTTGCCGTAACGTTTGCTCCTGTAGTGGCCGACAAGCCAGTGGCTGGCGACCAAGAATAAGAGTTGGCTCCCGATGCCGTTAAGGCAACATTTCCGCCTTGCCCTTGGCAATAGGATGGTCCTTGCGTTACCGATACTGCATTCCCTGAAATAGTCCAACCATTACTTCCACCATAAAACTGAGACCCACCGCATCCGTTGCTGCTCCAAGAACCGATGGTGCCATCGCCCAGAGCCCAAACAGAAACAGAAACACTTGCACCAACTGTAGGCCCTGTGGTGGCATGAAAGCAAAATGTCCACGTGCAGTTTGCCGCATTTTGGTCGCCATAATCGTTCCCTGCATTGCCATCCCCACTCAAATCAAAAAAATACCCGGGGCCATTTACTTGCCCGGTCTGGGAACCTGTAACCGTATTTGCCCAAACCCAATTTCCGCCGCCGCCTCCACAATTTGCCGGAGGACCATTTCCTGCCAAACTTCCAGCAGCCCATCCGGGACCTAAGCCCACCTCAAATCCATCAACCCAATTGGCATTGGTTTCGGTGTAGCCTACCATAGTGTAACAAAATGTTACAACGGTATTTGGTGGGTATGTGCCGTTTACTGGAGCTGGATTAGCGGTTATACTTTGAGCACCTGCACACTGAGGTTTTGCCTGTAAGCCAAAGCCCAATATGAAAATAAAGATGATTGAGCAGAGCCGGAACATTTCTGAGGAAGGAGAAATAATTTAGGCTACAAACATAGCGATTTTTGAGAAAGGGGAAAGTGTTTTAAGGTCGTTGGGAAAAGCTTAGACTACGAAGCCTGCCTATATAATTATTGCACTTTTGGTCTATATGGTTGTCAACTCTTTTCTTTTAAACTTCTCTATCCAACACCAACTTCCCCTTCAAAATCACCTTTTCAATTAAGTTACTTCCAAAGCTATACGGCAAGAATTCGATACTGGGAATTTCATTGGTGATGAACACGTTGGCTTGCTTACCGGCGGCTATTGTTCCAAGCATATTTTCTACTCCCATGGCATAAGCAGAGTTGAGTGTAGCAGCATTTATGGCTTCGTTTGGAAGCATTTTCAGGGTTATACAAGCTAATGAAATTACGAAAGGGAAATTGCCCGATGGCGAAGAGCCGGGATTAAAATCGGTGGCTAAGGCAATAGGCAAACCTGCGTCTATCATTTTACGAGCTGGGGGAGGAACAAGTCGCAAAAAGAATGCTGTGGATGGTAAAAGCGTTGGCATTGTATCGCTGTTCAGCAAAGTTTCAATTTCTTCGTCTCCTGTGTATTCCAAATGATCCACCGATAAGGCTTTATGTTTCACACCCACTTGTATCCCTCCGGAATAATCGAGTTCGTTGGCGTGTATTTTGGGGCTAAGCCCAAATGCCGACGCAGCCTTGAGGATGGTATCTGTTTCCTCCACAGTGAAGAATCCTTTATCGCAAAACACATCCACAAAATCGGCCAATCCTTCAGCGGCAATCTGTGGCAGCATTTCATCCACAATCAATTTAATATAACCTTCCCGGTTTTGTTTGAATGCCGTCGGAAGCGAATGTGCTCCTAGAAAGGTTGCTTTTATTTCTACCGGAAGAGTTTCTTTCAAACGTTTTATTACTCGAAGCATTTTTAGCTCCGAAGCTACCGATAAGCCATAACCGCTTTTGATTTCGATGGCTCCGGTGCCAAAGCCTATCATTTCCCAAACCCGATTTTTTGCACTTTCATAGAGTTCGTCCTCGGAGGCATCAGCTAGTTTCTTTGCACTATTTAGTATCCCACCACCTTGCTTAGCTATTTCTTCATAACTCATCCCCTTTATTTTATACACGAATTCTGCCTCTCGGCTGCCGGCATAAACTATATGAGTGTGTGAATCGCACCAGCACGGAAACACAAATTTGCCCGAAGCGTCAATCACTTCCAGATTATTCCAATCCGTAATGCCTTCCCAGTCCTGCATCAGGCCATAGCCTGAAATTAATCCGTCCTCAATGGCTAACCAGGCTTCATTTAAAACGGGCAAATCGTTCATCTCAATCCCTGAACGCTTACGCAGTAGCGGATTATCCGAAACCTGAACAAGTGATTTAATGTTTTTTATTAGAATTCTATTCATTTTTTAGAAGATTTTGGGATAGGAAGCAAGGCTAATAAGCCCTTTCAATTTGCACTAATGTTTAAATGCTCGTTTCTTTATCATTCCGCCCTTAGTATCTTTAATACTATTCATCACCACAAAGGCATTCGGGTCTATTTTCTGAATTTCGGTTTGAATTTTACTAATTTCCAAGCGGGTGATAACTGTAAAGATGATATCAATTTCATTCGTGTGGCCCTGCTTGCCAAATCCACGTTTGCCTTTATACACCGTTACGCCCCGCCGCAGTTCGTTAGTAATCATCAAACGAATTTCTTCACTATGGGACGAAATGATGGTTATTCCCGTATATTCTTCAATTCCCTCAATTACAAAATCCAAGGTTTTGGAGGCAGCCAAATAAGTTAGCATAGAATAAAGAGCGGTTTCAATGGAAAGAAAATAGGCCGCAGCTGAGAATATCATAATATTGATGATGATAATTACATCGCCAATGGTGGTTCCTAATTTGCGACTGAGGGCAATCCCCAACACTTCGGTGCCGTCCAGCACTGCACCACCCCGAACCGTTAGCCCTATTCCGCCACCCAAAAAGAATCCACCAAAAACAGAAACAAGCAGTTTGTCGTGGGTAACTTCGGGGAAATGAATTAGAGCGATGGTGAGAGCTAAACCCGTAATAGCTAAGGTGGCCTTTATGGCAAAAGGCTTACTGATTAAGTTGTAGCCTAAAATAACAAAAGGGATATTCACCAACATCAACAGTATCGGTAACGGAATACGGGAAACTTCCGAAATAAGCAGAGCAATTCCTGTAGCACCGCCATCAATAAAATTACTTGGAAGCAAAAAACTTTCCAACCCAAAGGCTGCTGAACCAATTCCGGCTGAGATTAAAATAATGTCCTTAATTAAACGTTTTCCATAAACCTGCAATTCTCGATAGCCTTGAGCAATCTGGAAATTGGTAAAAAGTTCCCCGCCTTTATGCCGCTTTTTCTCTCCACGCAAAACCGTGCTGACAACTAAACGGGTTAAAAGTTTCTTTATCAATGCAGGGCAGATTCGTTTGAAATAATATAGCCGAAGTGGAACATTACACTCCAGGGCTTGGGTTCGGTTTCATAATAACTCCCTGTGATGGCCAATGGCCCAATGGGCGAATTATATACCAATGCCGCCATTCCCATCAGGCGAGGATAAATGGTTTTGTTAGCATAAGCCGCCGAGCCATCATTCTTTTTCAGTAATTCCCGATAGGGTTGAAAAGCATATCCTTCCAAGCGGAGATCGATATTCTTTCGAATTTCAAAAATCATTTTCAAACCACCTGCCACATATTGGTTAGCTCGGAATTTTTCTAAGAAAAACGTTTTACTGTCGGGTGTGGGTCTGAATGCTGAAGTAACAAATAGACTACTGGTGTAATTATTGAAAAACTTCTGTGTGCTGTAAAATACTTCGGCCATTACGCCAAACTTCACTAAGCCGTACTTATTAAAGTAATTATCGAAAGTGAGTTTTGATTGAATCCATTTTTGCCCGGTTCGACGGGTAATGCTATCGTTGTTTGTTGATCCTGGGGAGGTTCGTTCAAGCCCATCTACATACCTTAAATTAATGTTGAACATCCGCCCTGCATTGGCATATTGCTTTCGGTTAAGGGTATTTGTTTCATATAGAATTTTGGCGGTAGTGCCATAAAAATCGGTGTTGTCGGGAGTGTCGGTAGAAATAAACTTGGTGCTTTGATAATATCTATTATTCAAAAAGCAATAGGCTATGCTTGCTCTGATTTTACCCCGATTAGAAGCCGGGAGCCCAATAGCAAATTCGGTGTCCCAATCATATTGTATAAGGTAAGACGGCTTTTTGTCTTCAAAGAATGTGGTGTAGGTTTGGTAATAATCCCATTGATTAATGGTAAAGCCGCCTTCAACAAAGAAGGGCAAAACAAAAGGATAATCTAATCGAACCTTAAACTGGCCGGAATTATAGAACCTTCCAAAATAAGTGTTCGCAGTGGCATCTAATCCAAACCAACCCAAATAGCGATATTGCAAGCCAATAAAGGCTTCATTGATACTTCGACTACTGAAGTTCCCGCCAAATTGGGCCCGAAATTGATTGTTTCGCTTCACATCAACATTGAGCAAATAGCCTCGTTTTGCAAAATCATAAGTAGCCCTTGGATAGAGCATTTTAAGTTTATTGTCTTCGGCCAAGCGGTAAAACGAGCGATGAAACTGTTCGATATTAAAGTCTTTATGTTCAGACGATGGCTGAAAGCTACGTTTTACATATTTTTGTTGGTAACGGTTTAGGCCGCTAATTTCCACTTGTTTGAAAATAAACTCGGGACGTTTGGCACGGAAAGCATCCCGTTGGGCTGTGCGTTCTTCCATCGGAATTCGACGTTGGATGCGTTCCTTAATTTCAGGCATACGGCTGATGGTGGTATTATATCCAGCCTCAATTAGCGGCCCAACGTTGCTAAAGTTAAGCACGTTAACATCGTTATCAGGCACCTGAATCATAATATCACTTTCGCAAGGAACACTGTAATTAGTGGCCGTCATCAGCAAGTTTTTTATTTGTGAGATAACATTTTCATCGCTGGCCGGACGGGTATTTGCCGCAACCGAACTACCGATTATTATGTCGGGATAAAAATCGCGAAGCATCACATCTGCCGGAAAGTTATTGTATAACCCCCCATCAAAAAGCAACTCGCCGTCTTTTTTAATGGGACGGATATAAAAAGGATATGTCATACTCGCCCTAACCGCTTCACCTAATTGCCCATTCTTGAATATGATTTGCTTCTTAGAATTTACAGCAGCGGCCACGCAACGAAAGGGGACAAACAGGCTGTCGAAATTATAATTACATGCAGCACTGGCCGGAGCTAAATTCTGCATCATGGTTACATCTATCGGGTAACTATTAATAAGGTTAGTGGGAAGCTGGTAATGGAAAAGGCTATCCATACTAAACTGAAACGAAATCCAAGAAGCATTGTCGTCTTCGGTTTTGAAATAATAGACATACTTGTCGTTCACTATTCCCCGTGTAATGTTTTTAAATTCCTGCGAAAGTGCCATTGCCTTTAACTCGGCAACTGTAAAACCGGCAGCATACATAGAACCTATTAAAGCCCCGGCAGAGGTACCAGTTATATAATCTATCGGAATATTGTTTTCTTCCAAAGCCTGAATAACGCCAATATGCGACATTCCACTGCTTCCGCCACCACTAAGCACCAAGCCTACCTTCTGCGTAAAACCCTGAAAAGCAACAATGAATAAAAGGAAAGAAAGCGTTAATCGGCCAAGCATACGAATTGCGAATGTAGCGATTAAGACTATTTAGGAAATGTTAATCTAATAAAAAGACTGAGGATAATGATATCAATCAACTAAACGAAAAAAAGGTTAATGGTGATGATTCGCCGTTTCTGCCATTTCATCCATTTTTACTCGTAATCTATTTGGCATTTCAAATGCAATGCTCAAACAAACTCCTTAGAAACAAAATTCAGAAAAGAAGATTAGATACCCATTTAGACATATAAAGTATTAAATAAAAATTAAAATAAATACTATTGGCAATATAAAAGAGGCTTTCAAAAATATCCAGTATTTATATACATGTATCTAAGATCAGTAATTCTATATCTGAGATTTAAAAGATTATATAAAAGATATACTAATAAATATAAAAGATTAAATAACATTAATATTTATGTAATAAAGTTTGTTGTAATTATTCTATCATATCATATATATGTTTTAACCTCTTTAGTATTCTTTAATATATTCTTAATAAAATATTTTACATATTTTATAATTTTTAGTAGAACTTAAGTATTTCTATTAATATCTGAAATATTGTTTATCTAAACTATTGTTTATCTAAACATAAACCTATATTAAATTAGTTAATTGTTATATTGTTGGAGTCGTGAAGCAGGGTGTTTGGTCTGGATTTGGTGTAGTTTGACTGAGAATTGGATTAAGCCTAACAGTTGGAGGGGCATTGTTTTACGATGGCTAAAGTCGAAGGCAATTTAG
>CANJNG010000041.1 GCA_947475205.1 Bacteroidota bacterium | reverse complement strand
TTGCTTGATGATGTAAAGATGAGATAGTTGTTTTCAATCAAATTGAAATGTGCTAAAATAAACACCTCCACTTTTGTCCACTTGAACGAAATTACCCAAAATGACCTCCACTTTTGTCCATTACGCCCCACTTTAATAAAAGGCGGAACGCACTACATGGTGCACACCAAAGCCAACGAAATTTCGGTAATTATTAATAAGATTTTGGCTTCGGAGCTAAGCTGATTATAGATACGGTGACAAAATATTGGGCTTTGTAAGACCTTTCAATAAAGACGTTGCAGCAGCTCTCCCCCTTTTAAAGGGGGAGTTGGAGGGGGTTTCAGTGCAAAATTCCAACATTAACCACCCATCTATAATTGCGATCAATTTCCTATCTCAACCTATTCTTCAAAGCTACCATTTTGATGGCCGTTATGGCCGCCTCGTCCCCTTTATTGCCATACTTTCCGCCAGAGCGGTCAAGTGCCTGAGTCTGAGAATTTGGGGTAAGAACTCCAAAAATTACCGGCTTATTATATTTCAAAGAAACATCCTTAATGCCTTGTGCTGCGGCTTCGCAAATAAAATCGAAATGTTTGGTTTCTCCCTGAATTACGCAACCCAAACAAATTACTGAGTCTAATTTTCTATCGGCTTCGAGCAAAAACTGAGCAGCTACCGGCAATTCATAACTACCGGGAACGACTACCTCTTGCAGGTTCTTCTTTTTCAGCCCATGTTTCAGCAGGGTTTGTCTGGCTCCGGCAGCTAAAGCCCCCGTAACCTCTTCGTTCCATTCGCTTACTACAATGGCAATTCTCATTTCTGCCGCATCGGGCATTTCGTCGGATTTATATTCCGACAGGTTTTTATGCTTTGAAGACACCTTTTAAATTTATAAGGGTAGTTTCGCTTAGTAATACCTCAACCTCACAACATCTGCTAAATGCTTAGCTAATCGCATTACCTGACGGGTGTAGCCATATTCATTGTCATACCAGGCATATACTACTATACTGCGTTTATCTTGGCTGATAAGCGTATTGGGAGAGTCAATTATACTAGCACATGGATTTCCGATTAGGTCGGTTGAAACCAATTCCGTATCAGTTGAAAATTGTATTTGTTCCACCAAATCACCATTCAACGCTGCATCACGCAATATTTCGTTTGCTTCCTCAACACTTGTATCGCGGCTAACAGTTAAATTCAAAATAGCGATAGATACATCTGGTGTGGGAACCCTTACAGCATTGGCGGTAAACTTCCCGGCTAATTCAGGCACCACTTTCGTGATAGCACTGTTTGCTCCGGTTTCGGTCAATACCATATTTAAAGCAGCTGAACGACCACGGCGACTTTTGCTGTGGAAATTATCCAAAAGGTTTTGGTCATTGGTATAAGAGTGAATGGTTTCGATATGTCCTCGAATGATGCCTAATTTATCATGAAGCACTTTTAAAGGTGGTACAATAGCATTGGTGGTGCAGGATGCTGCTGAGAAAATCTGTTCATTATTGATGTCGAAGCTTTCGTGATTCACCCCGTGTACAATGTTCGGAATATTTCCTTTGCCGGGAGCGGTTAGTAAAACTTTGCTAACGCCTTTAGCCTGCAAATGGCGGCCAAGTCCATCTCTGTCACGAAAAACACCTGTGTTATCAATCACCAGAGCATTTGAAATCCCATAGCTTTCATAATCCACATCTTCAGGGTTTTTAGCCGCTATCATTTGCACATTATGGCCATTAATAATGAGCGATTTGTTAGCTAAATCTTCTACTATATTAGCAAAGAATGGACCGTGAACACTGTCTGTTCTGAGCAAAGCTGCACGTTTAGTAATATCGCTATCCGAATTGGAACGGGTAACTATGGCACGCAGCCGCAATTGCTCTCCTTTTCCGGCCTGAGCTATCAATTCACGAGCAGCTAAGCGACCAATTCGACCGAAACCATATAGAACAACGTCCTTTGGCTCCAGCACACGTTTTTCGCTTCCAATGATATAGTTTATCTTTTTTGAAAGGAAGTCGTTAATGTTGGCAAAACTTCCACGTTCTTTTGTCCATTCGGTTGTTAAGCGGCCTATATCAATCCGTGATGGAGAAAGTTCAGTTTGTGATAAAGCACGAGCTACTTCCACGGTATCGTAAATGGAAATAGGCTGATTCATTACCTTATCGGCATAAGTGTGCAGATTCAGAATTTCGTTGTTGCTGCGATTGTAAAGCGTGTTACGGAAAATCAGTAACTCCACCGAACGGTCGAACCACATAGTAGAAATAAGGTTAATTAATTCTACGGCAGCTTTCTCTTGGTTTATCCAGCCGTGAAGTTCGTTTTCAAATGTTGCTTTGGGTTGTTGAGCAAGGGTGTCCATTAGATTTTATAAGTGATAAGTTATGAATTATGAGTGGCGAGACTATTAATACTATTTGGTTTCATGTGATAAATTACCCAAGCCATTGAAATGAAAACTGAAACCACAAAAATAGCTGTTGAGATTTCGAATAGACTGGTTGGGTTTAGTATATAGAAAAATGGGAGGAATACCATTAGGAATGCAGTATACATTAAAACTAATCCAAATATTATCCACCAAAGTATTCTGCTTTTAAATAGAGTTTGAAATGCAAGAATTGAAATGGGTATTCCAAATAATAGGACATTTTCAAAAGTTAGGGTGTATTCAGACCGTGTACCTCTATCGTCTGACCACAGTATGAAAACCCACATGGGAATACCACACAGATATAAAACGGTTTGTGCTTTTTTCTCTTTTAGAAGATTTTTTATATTACTTAACATTAATTGAATGAAAAGGTATTTAAAAATGATAATACAAAAAACGGAGGCATAAATGCACTCCGTTTCCATATTTATCCTAAGTATGATTTAAGAAGTTTGCTGCGTGAGGTGTGTCGAAGGCGGCGAATGGCTTTCTCCTTAATTTGACGAACTCGTTCACGAGTAAGGTCAAATTTTGAACCAATTTCGTCCAATGTTAAGCCGTGATTATAACCTATACCGTAAAACATTTTCACAACTTCACGTTCACGGTCGGTGAGTGTGCTAAGCGAACGTTCAATTTCCCTTTGAAGACTTTCGCTCATTAGGTTTTGGTCGGCACGAGGCGAATCGTGATTTATCATAACGTCTAGCAAACTGCTTTCTTCGCCGTTAATCAAGGGAGCATCTACAGAAACGTGTCTGCCAGAAACTTTCATAGTATCCGCAATTTTATCTTCAGGCAATTCAAGCACTTTAGCCAATTCTTCCGGCGATGGTTCACGCTCAAATTCCTGCTCTAATCTTGAAAATGCTTTGTTGATTTTATTTAAAGAACCAACCTGATTCAGTGGCAAACGCACAATACGAGATTGCTCGGCTATAGCTTGCAAGATAGATTGACGAATCCACCAAACTGCATACGAAATAAATTTGAATCCACGGGTTTCATCAAAACGTTGAGCCGCTTTAATTAAACCAAGATTTCCTTCGTTTATTAAGTCGGGCAAACTCAAGCCCTGGTTTTGATATTGCTTAGCTACTGACACCACAAAACGAAGATTGCTTCGGGTTAGTTTTTCTAATGCTTTTTGGTCGCCTTCTCTTATTTTCTTTGCTAAAATTACTTCCTCGTCAGCTGTGATAAGCCCCTCTCTACCTATTTCCTGTAGATACTTTTCAAGCGACTGGCTTTCACGATTGGTAATCGATTTGGTAATTTTTAGCTGCCTCATTCTGTATTGGTTAATTTAGTTTTTGGAGGCGGCGAAATTATACATAAATAACCATTCGGAGATACATAAAATTTTGGCTTTTTAGAACACAGAAACAATATTAACTGAATGTTGCAAACACGTGTTTAAACATCTCTACCATTCATCCTTTGTCAATAAAAAAGCCACCTATTGGTGGCCTTTTAAAGAATATAAATGCAAATTATCTCAAGTCTATGACTTGAACTTTTATTAATGAACCCTCTGTGGTTGCATTTTCAGCAGCAATTGCAAATGGTAGCCAACCTTTAGTGCAAGTTTGCAGCGTACCACCTTTTCCGGTACAAAGATTTGTGCCTTTCTCAATTGTGCCATTTGCTAATGAAACATAGGCTTGGAAAACCCTTCTGTTTGCATTCGGAGATGCCGGTTTGTTAATTGTTATGAATGGCTCGTTCGTAATTATACCTTGTATGTTTTCAAACTCTGCACCACTGCATAGCGTCAATTTCCCGCTTTCATCTCTGCAAGCCATTTGACCAACTTTTGCACCACTAATTTGGTTCTCTTTCTGTTTTTTCTGTGCTAATTCATTTGTAGGACTATTAGCTGTTTGTGAGAAAACGGAATAGCTGGAAAGAATAATTGAAACGGTGAAAAATAGATTTTTCATTTCGATAATTGTTTTTAAAGTTTTTGTTTGTTATTCGTTAATCTCTGATACAGTTAAATAGCCTTCATTTACAGTATTGTTTGAAGTGCCATCAGTTACATAGAACTGCAATTGATATGTATGTGAACCTGCAGCAGGAGCAATATCTAAACCTGATATGGCCCACCCCCAATCATTTGTTGCTCCTGAAATGTAATAACCGTCAGGAAGCGTTCCGCAAATATGGGTTACTCCGTCTCTCATAATTCTAAAGCCGTAATAATTTGCATAAATGGTAGCAAATCCGCAAGCTGAAACTAATACATTTTTACCGTGAGTAGTTACGGTTACTGTAGCGGCCGTTTGCCAAGTTGTGTTTGCCGTTGCAGTATATATAAAATTATAACTTCTTCCTGTTACTTGATTTATTGCCCCTGAACCACCTGTGCCTGTTGGTCCAGTTGGTCCGGCTAATCCCGTTGGCCCTGTAACTCCATTCGTACCGGCTGTTCCTGTCGCTCCATTTGTTCCAGCTGTGCCTGTAGCACCAGTTAATCCGGTTGGGCCAGTAACTCCGTTTGTGCCATTTGTTCCCGTTGGGCCTGTTACACCATTCGTTCCGTTAGTACCAGTTGGTCCGGTTGGTCCGGTAGCTCCTCCACTTCCGGAAGTAATGGTTACTGAGTTTCCGTTAGAAATAGTTAAGGTGTTTCCTACATAAGTGAGTGTTTGAGCATCAGGTCCTGTTGGTCCGGTAACGCCGTTTGTTCCAGCAGTTCCGGTTAAACCTGTTGGCCCGGTAACACCGTTTGTTCCGGCAGTTCCGGTTGCACCAGTCAGACCTGTTGGCCCAGTAACGCCGTTTGTTCCTGCAGTTCCTGTTGCCCCTGTTAGTCCGGTTGGCCCTGTAACACCGTTTGTTCCAGCCAATCCAGTTGGACCAGTTGCTCCTGTTGCCCCTCCGCTTCCAGAGGTAATGGTTACTGAGTTTCCGTTAGAAATGGTTAAAGTGTTTCCAGTATATGTTAACGTTTGAGCATCTGGACCCGTTGCTCCAGTTAAGCCTGTTGCACCAGTTGAACCAGTAACGCCATTAGTTCCGGCAATTCCAGTTGAACCTGTTGCTCCAGTAACACCGTTTGTTCCAGCTGTTCCGGTTGCACCAGTTAATCCAGTTGGACCTGTAATGCCATTTGTTCCAGCAGTTCCGGTTGGACCTGTTGGTCCCGTTACGCCATTTGTACCTGGGGTTCCAGTTGGCCCTGTAGCACCACCACCGCCTGTTGCAGTTAAAAACACCCAAGCTGTTCCATCAAAATACCAAAAGCCACTTTGTGTGTTAGTTTGATAAATTAAAAGTCCGGTAGCAGGTGATACAATTCCGTTCTTTTGTGTATCGGTCATACGGGGTACGAGTAATCCTTGGCTTGTAGAACTGAGTTCTAAAATTGCGGAGGCATCAGGCGTCGCCGTTCCGATACCCATATTTTGCTGCGAAAAGCCTTGGTATGAAAACCCGACAAATAAGGCAAAGAGTAATTTTTTCTTCATTGAAATTCTTTGTTTAGGAAGATTTGGGCAAATGTATTTGTTTTTTTTTAAAATGCAACACTTTAAAGTATTTTTGTCATCAAAAAAAATACAAATGATTATTGAAATCAATTCTCGCCGCAAGTTTTTGAAAGATGCTTGTGGTGCGTGTGCTGCAGGTGTTGGTTTATTGGTTTTAGCTACCGAAGCTGAATCGTGCAAAACTGCCACTACTGCCACCTCCTCCGCTTCCAACAAAATTTCAATTCCAAAATCTAATTTTGCATCAACAAACAGTTATGTACTAAACGACAAACGTTTGCCTAATAAAGTTATGGTAATGAAAAATGCCGATGGCAGTTTCAAAGCAATAAGTTTAAAATGCACACATCTTGGCGTTGGGTTAAAAGAGGATTCTGGAGGACTTTCCTGCCCGGCTCATGGAAGCAAATTTGACATGAATGGAAAAGTTACGCACGGCCCGGCAAAATCGCCTCTACGGATTTGGGCAGTGACGGTTGATGGTGATAATTTAGTTATTGAAGGCTAATCAATTTCTAAATTGGAACATTTACCTCAAAAAGAATGGTTTGAAAACTGGTTTGATACCCCATTCTACCATCAACTATACAAAGACCGAAACGATGTTGAAGCTCAAAACTTCATTGATAATTTGTTTTTGGAGCTGAGTATTCCTTCTGATGCCAAAGTGTTGGATATTGCCTGTGGGAAAGGCCGTCACAGCATTTATATGGAACGAAAAGGATTTGAAGTTACGGGTATTGATTTATCGGGAAACAGCATTGAATATGCCAGGCGGTTTGAAACAAATAAACTTGATTTTTTCCGTCACGATATGCGAGATGTATTTCGGGTGAATTATTTCGATTGTGCTGTGAATCTTTTCACTAGCTTAGGTTATTTTCAGGATGAAAAAGACAATACAAGAACTATTCAGTCGGCGGCAACTAACTTGAAAAAGGGCGGCTTGTTGGTAGTGGATTTTTTTAATGCCGATTGGGTAGAGTCTTCACTTCAAAAAAAAATGGATAAGCAATGTGATGAAACAATGTTTCATATCACCAAAAAAATTGAAAACCGAACTGTAATTAAGACTATTCATTTTGAAAATGAAGGAAAAAGCTACCAATTTCAAGAAACAGTTTCGCTACTTAAATTGAATGATTTTGAGAAGATGTTTATATCTGCCGAATTAACTCTTTATAAGGTTTTCGGCAATTATCAGTTAGCGGATTTTAATGTAGCGGATTCGCCAAGGTTGATTCTATTGGGAAGAAAAGTCTGAGTTTACAGCATTAAAGCATTTTGGTATAGCACCAAAAGTCTATCTATGTAGGCCTTAATATCGTATTGCCGGGCAAACTCTTGAGCAAATGCCGACATTTCTTTATACTTTGTTTTATCATTCCAAATTACTAAAACTGCATCGGCAAACTTTTCGGCATCGTGTTCAAAAAGCATAAACCCGTTTTTACCCTGAATAATTAAATCACGATTCCCTTTGCCATCAAGCGTTACCACCGGAAGCCCCGAAGCCATAGCCTCGATAAGTACCAATCCCAAAGGTTCATAAGTGGCACTGTGTAAATAAATAGAGGCATTTTGCAGAAATTCGGCAACGTTGCTTACATTTCCATGCAAGATAATATTTTGCTCTAAACCATTTTTTCGCACTGCTTCTGTAACAGATTCCCGTAAACCGCCATCGCCCAAAAGGTGAATTTCAAAATCTATGTTTCTTGTTCTGAGCACTTCTGCCAATTTAATAAAGAAGATTTGATTTTTCTTTTCTGCAAAATTTCCGGTATTCACTAAAATTAGCTTTGTTCCGGTTTCACAGCTATTTCTATCAATAAAGAATTTCTGAAAATCAATAGCGTTCGGGAAAAGCGTTGTTGGGAAATCGGGTGCTGTCCTTTCAAAATAGGCTTGAGTATCTTTTGAAATGGCCAGAAATCGATTACCTCCATTGAGTTTATAGCGGTGAAAAAGAAAACGTTTTTCCAGAAAATTGGTAAAATTCCGTTTGCTGGAAAAGTTATTAAGTCCAAAGTTTTGAAAGGGTTTCATGTTGTCGTGGCAATGAGAAAACCACTTGGCTTTGGGATAGGAAATTCCTCGAGTAATTATTTCCGTTTTGTATAAATGGCTGTGGATTATGTCGGGTTTAAAGTCATTTACTAAATCGGCAAATGCGGTGGAGAAAACAGGTTTATTTGGATTCAAAACCGATATCTCAGGAATGGTGGGACAGTAAACATAATCTAAGCCCGAGGTGTCGTATTCATAATCTACCGATTTACCAAAACTCACCAACTTCACTTCAATGTCCTGGCGGCTATGTAATTCACGAGTTATGTCTAAAGTTAATCGCTCTGCACCTCCCCGCCCCAAACAATATACCGCCTGAATAATTCTCATTTAAAAGTTATCGAAATCGCCAAACACGAAATTAAGATTTGAAGTGTCAATGGTATCATCTAATTTCAGAACACTTGCGTAATATTCGTTTTCAAAAGAATAATTTGCTTTTAAAAACGTATTCATTTCGTTTTCTCCCACAACTTCAATCCGAATGGAACGAATACCCGCCCAAAAGCAGTAGCTTTTGAGTTGCAAAATAGTATCGCCCATTTTATTGTAATGCTCAAAGTCACCTACCGAAACCGATCCAAATTTGGTGAGCTTTTGATAAACAGCTGCATTATTCAAAGCAAAAACTCTTCCTGAGGTGTAAGCCATTTTATAGGTAAAGAAGGCACTGTTCTTCACAATGGCGTTTTCTTTAGCTGCACACTTCGATGCGAATTCTGACTTTTGGGGATAGAAATTACCAAGGATATTCTTCAAATAAACGTTATATATACCAAGTGTAACAGAGGTTTTATGAGCAAAACGGCAAAGGGGAAGAGTATCGACCCGAATTATATAGGAATTCATTTTTTGACTTGTGAAGCCCAAATGTTTTTCAAATCCTTGGTAGCTGGAGTTTTGGCCAAACGGGAAAGTGTAGATGAGTTTCATCCCTTCCTGTTTGGCTAAATCGTGCGTTAGGGTGGCTAATTTTACAAATAATCCCTTTCGTTGATGGTCGGGATGGGTCATTAAATCGCCGACCTGTCCGGCTAAAATTTCTTTTCCCTGATAGGTGAGTAAAGCCGGAAAAATGGCGTATTGTGCTATGGCATTTCCTTCAGTATCCAGGGCAATGTAGGCAATGTATTTTCTATGGGCATAATCTGAGGTGTTGAACTTATTGAATATTTGGGTTCGGGTAAGTTCAAGGTCAAAGGCGGCCTTATACAGGGGTATAAGTTTGCCCAATAAGGTATCATCTAAGCGGCGAAATTGATATTCAAACGACATGAACTCTAATTGTAAATATCGAACAGTTGTGTGTGTGGCCTTCCGCAGTTATAAATTCCTTTTCGGTTTCGGATTATAGTATCGGTTAAGTCTTTTTCATCTCTGAATCCTTCCGCGGCTAACTGATAAATCATACCTAAATCTTTTGCAGCCTGTTTTACCTCGGCGTTATAACTTCCATCGGGATAAGCAATTGTTTGGATGGGTTTTCCGGCTAATTGTTGAAGATACTGAACCGATTTTATCATTTCATCTTTTGCTTCTTCTGCATCCAAGCTTCCTAAATTATTGTGATAATAGCCGTGGGAACCAATGGTGATGAGTTTTTCGGAAGCTAGTTGTTTTATTTCCTGACCAGTTACCAATTCCCAGACCTCCCTGTCGGCCACTTTATCAAACGCCTTTAAATCCCAACCCAAAGCTTCTATCAAAGCCACTTTAAATTCATAGCCCGGAGATAAATATCGAATTACTTCCCGCAACGATTGCCCGCTTGACTCTGAAATAAAACTCCCTGAAACATTGATAAAAGAATGTCCAAGGACGTTAATCTTCCTTCCTGTTGAATGGCGTTCGGTTAAATCTAAATAGTCGGCCCAAATAATGGGATAGTGCATTTCGGCTAAACCCGTAATGTAAATGGCCGCTGATGCGTTGTGCTTTCGCAAAACGGGAAGCGCTGAATCTAAATTATTCTTGTACCCATCGTCAAAAGTGAGGCAAATCTTAGGTTTAGATGATTTAACGAGATTGTCGAAAAACTCTGAAACGGCTACGATTTCATAATTCTTTTTGAAAACAGCAATCTGACCATCGAAATTCTCAACTGTAACGTGCCGCTTATTTATATGTGCCTGATTTTTTCGGGTTACGCCATGATACATTACAATCATGTCGCCTTTTTCATTTACTAATTTCGGATTTATTCTTCCAAGATTGTAATTGAATAAATTTAGTAGTTCCGAAGCAATTCTCATTGCACAAAACTATGAAATTAGTGAATTAAGCTAAACAACCTGCTCCAACGAATTTTTTTGAATAGATTGGTTTCGTTAGCGTCCAAGCTTAGCCAAACAAATACCGCTTTCCCCACTATGTGGTCTTCGGGAACGAAACCCCAAAAACGACAGTCGGCAGAGTTGTGACGGTTATCGCCCATCATAAAGTAGTAATTCATTTTAAAAGTATAGGTGGTGGCTTCTTTATCATTGATAAATACTTTGCCGTTTACAACTTCCACTTTATTGTTTTCGTAAACCTGAATTGCCCGACGATAAATGGACATATTCTTAGCATCTAAAGTAATAGTGCCACCCTTTTTAGGGACGTATATCGGTCCGAAATTGTCCACATTCCAAGGAATGGTTGAATCATGAGGGAAAATATAATCGGCATACTGACCTTTTGGTTGCATCTGCACAGCTATGCTTTGTACGTTGGGAAAGGTTTTGATTTTCTCGGCGTTTTCCTTGGTTAAGGTAAGTTGATAGTCGCCGAAATTGCTGGTTTGGCTGCCTTCAGTGATGTCGAATTTTTGTAGAACCTTTTGATTAAAGCCTGTTCCGTCGGTTTTTACATTGTAGTTATACTGCATTCCGGGGCTTTTCCAGTTTAGTTTCCCGTTTAAATATACATCACCATTTACTACAGTTAAAGTATCACCACCTATGCCAATGCAGCGTTTGATATAGTTTTCGCGTTTATCTACCGGGCGGAAATCTTCCATTGGATAATTAAAAACTACACAATCGTTGTTTTTCACATCCTGAAACCCCGGCAAGCGATAGTAGGGAAGTTTTATCCATTCTAAATAGGATTGGGTTCCCAAAACAGGCATCGTATGGTGGGCAAAAGGGAAGGAAAGTGGGGTGTTAGGAATCCGTGGGCCGTAATTTACTTTACTCACAAAAAGGAAATCGCCAATCAAAAGGCTTTTTTCCATAGAGGAAGTAGGAATGGTGTATGCTTCAATAAAAAACATACGAATAATGGTAGCGGCAACTACGGCAAAAAGTATGGCATCAATCCACTCCCGAAGTGGTGATTTCTTAACAACTTTGGCTTTTGAAGCTTCTTTTGAATCAGATTTTTTGAAAAGCATTTTTTGAAAACAGGCACTGGAAATGCCCTGATTAGTTTTAAATTTTGACTACACCGTTGGGGTTAAACGCCAAGCATATCTTTCATGCCAAATATACCCACCTTGCCTTTAATAAATTCGGCGGCTAAAACGGCACCCAAGGCAAACCCTGTTCGGCTGAATGCGGAATGTTTAATTTCTATAACATCATCGGACGATGTGTAGGTGATGGAGTGAATGCCCGTTACATCATCAATACGTTTCGATACAATCGGAATCTCGTCAAATTTTGCGTCTTCCTGATTTACCCAGGCTACTTTGTTATTCAGATTTCGGACCAAATCGTTGGCCAATGAAATAGCCGTTCCGCTTGGGCTATCGAGTTTCTGTGTATGGTGAATTTCTTCAATTTGCGGAACATATTCGGTGTGAGCCTTCATTAGCTTGGCCAAAATTCGGTTTAGTTCGAAAAATAAATTTACGCCTAAACTGAAATTGGAGGAATAGAAAAGCCCGTGGTCGCCATCAATACAGGTTTGTTTAATATACTCCAGTTCATCGAGCCAACCGGTTGTTCCTACTACAACAGGCAGGTTAAGTTCAAAGCATTTGCTAATGTTTCTTACTGCACTTTTCGGTGTGCTGAAATCAATGGCAACATCAATTTTTAAATTAGATAACTGACTGCGTTTCTCGTACCAATCACCATCGGTATCGATAATTAAAACTACGTTATGCCCTCGGCTTAATGCTACCCGCTCTACCTCTTTGCCCATCTTGCCGTAGCCTAATAAAGCGATATTCATTTATTTATAGCGTGAAGTCTAATTATAGGTGGCAAAAGTATCATTAATGTCAGAATGAGACTTGATATTTTGTTAAAAAATGAAATTTCGATCTGTATATAATATCATCTCACCAAAATATAATTCTTATACTCCCCAATCCGCCATCCGGTGAGGCTTTCCCACCAAAAAAGAAATTTCTTTAATGGAGCTTTTATAAAGTTCCCCTCCTTTAACCCAACCGGGGCATTATAACGGGCAATGCGTTCTGCGTATATTTTGGGGTGGATGCCTTCAAAGCGTTTCAAGGCATCTATGGTGGAATAGTCGAATTCTTCTTCTTTGCCCAAATGCTCGTCCACCCAGTCGTCGGAATGCCAACGAGAGTGAAAGAATTTGAGTTTTGCCTTCTGTTTTGCAGGCGGCTTTACCCAACTGTAATGATAGATTTTTGCTCCCGAGTGTTTTACAACCAGCTTTTTATTGTCCCCTTTTCTAAAGCCTTGTGAGTCTTTGTAGGGGAAAATATCGGGACGGTTACGGATGACCCGAATTTCCCGCTTATACCATTTCCGGCTATTCCCTACAAAGTTGTAATCCCCATAGAAATGCAGATAATCGAACAGCAGGCCATCAATGGAAGTGTCTTTTAAATTATCGGTCATCGCTTTTTGTATAGAAGCGTATTCGTTTTCGTGCAAACATTCATCGGCCTGTAAGCCGATAACCCAATCGGCTTTGGGAGAAACTAAAGCCATTGCTTTGCGGGTTTCTTCGGCAAATACCCGTCCGCCTTCCCGCAAACTGTCGTCCCACACCGAATGGTGAATCTTGATTTTGTCGGAACCAATAGCTTGAATGATGCCCAGGGTGTTGTCGTCGGAATTCCCCACCAGTACAATCATTTCCTCCACTAAGGGCAGCACCGAAAGGATGGCTTCACTCACCGGGTAATCATACTTTTCGGCATTCCGAATAAAAATATAACCTGAAACAAACATTGATTTTTAATTTATATAAATATTATTGGAACGCTAATGACACAAATCAAGCGAATTAGAGCAAATAATACAGAAAGAAGTGTTTTACACTATTTAAATTTGTGATTATTTGTTCCCTTGGCGTCATTAGCGTTCCAAATTATCATACATGCCAAAACTATAAAAGAATAGGTTTCTGCTAACAATAAAAAGGGGACAAGCAAACGCCCGTCCCCTTATGAATTGAATGGAACTACTAATTAATCAACCGATCCGTGAAGGAAGGAATTGTTTGGGCGAACAACGGCTTCGTTGTTTTCGTCTAAACTAATGCCATACTTGCTTTGAACTTGTTCGGAAGAGTGTGCTTGTTTTTCTAACGCTACGTTGTTGCGAAGATATGCAGGCACTTTTTCTAAATCATCTACTGCTTTAGAGCCGCGTTGGTTTAACCAGTTAAACGATTTCATTTTCTCTACCCGCTCGCGATGAACTCTCATTTTCTCATCGTTATCTTTATTGAGCACTTCGATGGGAGAATTTTCTTTTACAGTGAAAACATCTTCCGCTTTTTCAACTACTGCTTCGGGTTCAATGGTGTTTAAAGTAAAGCTGAATTCTTCTTTCACTTCAGAAATCACTTCAATTTCGGTAACAGCTTCTACTTTTTCTTCAACAGTTAATTCCAGCGTATCAATTACCAATTCGGTGCTAAGTTCAACTTCTTCCACTTTGGTTTCAACTATGGGTGCAAGAACAGGTGTAGGAATTTCGGCTACAACCGGAGCTTTCACTTCCGAAGAAAGATTGTACTTAATGATTTCAGGCTTTTTGGCCGCAACGCTATTCATTAGCTCGTTGCTTTTGGTGAAACCTGTTGCGATAACGGTAACCAAAATGTTGTCGCCCAAAGTTTCATCCACACCATTACCCCAGATAATGTCGGTGTTGGTTCCGGCTTGTTCTGTAATATAGTTGGTGATTTCAGAAACTTCATCCATTGTAATTTCATCATTTCCGCTGGAGATGAAGAGCAAGATGTTATTAGCTCCGGTGATGTGGTTATCGTTAAGTAAGGGCGATTCCAAGGCAGACTTAACAGCGTTCGAAGCACGGTTTTCGCCGATAGCCATTCCGCTACCCATAATAGCAACACCACTATTGGTCATTACGGTTTTCACATCTTCAAAATCCACATTTATATATCCACTTACAGTGATTAACTCTGCAATGCTTTTAGCCGCAGTAGTTAAAATGTCGTCAGCTTTCGCAAAAGCTTCGCTCATTTTCAGGTTTCCAAAAAGTAAACGCACTTTTTCGTTGCTAATTACAAGTAAAGTATCCACCGTGCGGCTCAATTCATCCAAACCGCTATCGGCATAGTTTTTACGTTTTGGCCCTTCAAAGTGGAAAGGTATGGTAATGATTCCCACAGTGAGGATTCCCATTTCTTTTGCCGTAGCAGCAATTACAGGGGCGGCACCGGTTCCGGTTCCACCACCCATTCCGGCTGTGATAAACACCATTTTAGTGTTATCGCCTAACATTTTCTTAATTTCTTCGATGTTTTCCAAAGCAGCATTGCGGCCTACTTCGGGTTTTGCACCGGCACCCCGACCTTCGGTAAGGTTTGGGCCTAATTGTATTTTGCGTGGCACAGGCGATGTTTCCAAAGCTTGCGAATCGGTATTGCAAACGATAAAGTCCACGCCTTTTATGCCTTGTTTAAACATGTGGTTTACGGCATTGCTTCCGCCGCCGCCCACGCCTATTACCTTAATAATGGATGAATTGCTTGTTTCTGTGGGTAAATTGAAGTCTAACATAAGAATAGAAAATGTTAATTAATGGTTGATAAGATGTTTGTTTCTTGTGGAAAACAAAAGTATAGGTGTGTAAAACCGCCCGAATTATTAGTTTCACGATTTATTAACCGTGTGTTCTTAATAAAGTAAAGGGGGGGTAAGAAGACGCATTTTTCTGTATGCAGCCCAGCAATAAACAAATTGCCCTTCGGGCTATTGAATAATGGGACGCACGATTTTACTGATTATCTGGTTGAAGACTGATTTTACCCTAACGGGCAAATGGAAGAATTCTAACAAAAATGCAGAAAACGGAATTTTGTCTTACACCCATTGATTGCCATAGCGTAAAAATGCGTTCTTTGCGAACTGTATGCTCGAAATATTCGCCGCCGCCGATTCGTGGTTATTGATTCTTATCAATAGTCTTCATTGTCCTATAATGGACAAGGCGATGGTTTTGGCTTCAAATACTTACACTTGGACACCTATATATGTATGGGTGCTTTTTTTATGGTGGAAGAAAACGGGAACAACTATTTGGCTTCCGATTTTAGTAACCTTGCTTCTCTTGTTGCTCACCGACCAAATCACGACTCAAGTATTCAAACCTGTTTTTCACCGCTTTCGGCCTTGCTGGAATGAAGAGCTGAGGGGGAAACTCTATATATTGGAAGGTATATGTGGTGGGAAATATGGCTTTATCTCTTCGCATGCTGCAAACACAGCGGGGTATATGGTGTTTTCTTGTATTCTGCTTCGTTCCAATCCGCTTAAATGGGTAATGCTATTTATGGTTTTAATCGTTGGCTACAGTCGGGTGTATTTGGGTGTTCATTATCCTTTAGATGTGCTTTGCGGCTGGCTGCTGGGTGTTTTAATGGGACAGTTAATGGTGTTTGGCTATGCGAAAGTGCTGCCGGCTGTTGTAAAAACTGAACAAGAACAGCACAGGAAAGTGTAATCGCCTTGAAACGTTATCTTTCAAAAGAGCCGTCTAAGAAAAATAATTTGGGGCTAAATTTGGGATAGGAAGGAACGAATAAGTACAATTGGTATAATTTCGCCCCAATGACAAAGCTGAAAAATGATTTGTTGCTTCGGGCGGCAAAAGGTGAAAACGTAGAACGAATTCCGGTGTGGATGATGCGGCAAGCCGGACGGGTTTTGCCGGAGTACAGAGCCGTTAGAGCAAAAACAAATAACTTCATAGAATTTGTAAAAAACCCTGAACTGGCCGCCGAAGTAACCATTCAGCCTGTGGATATTTTCGGAGTAGATGCTGCCATTATTTTCTCCGACATTTTGGTGATTCCCGAAGCTATGGGATTACCTTATCAAATGGTGGAAAGTAAAGGCCCTTGGTTTGAAAATACCATCAAAACCAAAACCGATATAGATAAGCTTATCGTTTGCCAAGGCGATACAATAGATTATGTGAATCAGGCTATTTCGCTCACAAAAAAACAACTCGACAATCGGGTGCCTCTCATTGGGTTTGCCGGTGCACCTTGGACTATTTTGGCCTATATGGTGGAAGGAAGCGGTAGCAAAACGTTCTCAAAAGCCAAAAAGTTTCTTTATACCGAACCGGTGTTAGCACATTTATTATTAGAAAAAATAACGCAAAGCACCATCAATTATCTGAAAGGACAAATTGCTGTTGGGGCAGACCTTATTCAGCTTTTTGATAGTTGGGCAGGGGTGCTTAGTCCTCAGCAATATGGCGAATTTGCCTTGAGATACATCCGTCAAATTTGCGAAGCCATTACCGAAGTGCCTACAACTGTGTTTGCCAAAGGAGCATTTTTTGCGTTGGAAGAAATGTCCAAATTGCCCTGCTCTGCTTTGGGTTTGGACTGGAATACCGATGCCGATTGGGCAAGAAAGCAAGTTGGGCCAAACATCACTCTGCAAGGCAACCTCGACCCTTGCCTGCTTTATGCCGATTTTGATACCATAAAAACCGAAACCGAAAAAATGCTTACCGAGTTTGGAACACAACGCTACATTGCAAACCTTGGCCACGGGCTTTATCCCGATATTGAAAAAGAAAAAGCGAAGTTTTTTGTGGAAACGGTGAAAGGGTTTGGAGTGTAGAGCAACCCGTTTATTCCTGACAATTGGTATAAGATATCTACTTTTATCCTGTGAATTACGCTACCGTTTCCCCTGCTCAAATAGAATCCTTTATTCAGATATGCGGATTTTCAAACGTAATAACTCAGGAAAGTCTTCGCCGGAATTACGACCACGATGAAACTGAAGACCATCACTTTTTGCCCGATGTGGTGCTTAAACCCCGAGCAGCAAAAGAGATTTCGGAAATACTCAAACTTTGCAATGAAGCTTTAATTGCCGTTACCCCGCGTGGCGGCGGAACCAGTTTGAGCGGCGGAGCTTTGCCAATAAAAGGCGGAGTAGTGATTTCAATGGAACGGTTCAACCAAATTCTTGATATCGACACGCTTAACCTACAGGTAACTGTTGAGCCGGGGGTAATTACCGAGACACTTCAAAATGAAGTAAAGTCGCTGGGTTTGTTTTATCCTCCCGACCCCAGTAGCCGAGGCACTTGTTTTATTGGTGGGAATCTGGCACATAACAGCGGTGGCCCCAAAGCGGTGAAATACGGCGTTACCCGTGATTATGTTTTGAATATGGAAATCGTAACCCCAACGGGCGAAATAACCTGGACGGGGGCTAATGTGGCTAAAAACTCTACCGGATATAACCTCACTCAACTGATGTGTGGCAGCGAAGGCACTTTAGGTATTATTACTAAAATAGTGTTGAAGCTTCGCCCTTACCCGCCGTTCGACGTGTTGATGCTTGCTCCGTTTGCCGATTTAGAAACTGCATGCAAAGCCATTTCTGCTATTTACTTAGCCGGGATTACCCCCAGTGGAATGGAACTTATTGACCACCTTTCGGCTAAACTCACACAACACTATATTGAAGAACTTTCGGGAACGAAGGTTGAAATTCCCATTCAGGATGATATCGGGGCTTATTTGCTGATTGAGTTAGACGGCAACAATCTGGACACCCTGTATGCCGAAGCCGAAAAAATAAGTTTAGTGCTGGGCGATTTCACCAGGGAAGAAATACTCTTTGCCGATTCGGCCGAGCAGAAAGAGAACCTCTGGAAACTTCGCCGCCAAATTTCACCTGCCGTAAATGCTTTTACGCTCACCAAGGCCGAAGATGTAGTGGTGCCAAGAGGAAATCTCCCCCAACTGGTTCAGTTTATATACCAAACCGGGTTGGAATATGGCTACCGAAGCGTTTGCTTTGGACACGCCGGCGACGGGAATTTGCATATAAACATTATGAAAGAAACCCTTTCGGAAAGCTATTGGAACGTGGAAGTGAACGAAAGTATTGGTAAAATTTTTCAGAAAGTGGTGGACTTAGGAGGCACACTTTCTGGTGAACACGGAATAGGCATAGCTAAGAAACCTTACATGCATCTTGCTGTTTCCCCTACCCAATTGGATTTGATGCGGGGAATCAAAAAGGTATTCGACCCCAATAATATTCTGAATCCGGGGAAGATTTTTTGAAGTTCGGAGGTGAAATCCTAGTAAAGGCTTAACTGTTGATTTCTTAATAAAACAGCCTTGAATTAATACGCCCTCGCAAAAAGCACCCGCTGCTTCGATGGTTTTCCCGAATAAATGCAAACACCATCTTCCAAAGCATTATCTAATGGTATGCAGCGAATAGTCGCTTTGGTTTCATCCTTGATTTTATCTTCTGTTTCAGGAGTTCCATCCCAATGAGCGAGCAAGAAACTGCCCTTTTCCAGCAATGTTTTAAACTCTTCAAACGTATCAACTTTGTGCGTGTTGTCTTCCCGAAGTTTTAAGGCTTTATCGAAAAGCGACTGCTGAATTTCTTCCAAAAGGGAAGGGACAAGATTTTCAAGTTCTTCTTGTTTATGAAATGATTTTGTTAAAGTATCCCGGCGGGCAAGTTCAACTGTGCCGTTTTCCATATCGCGAGGGCCGATAGCGATCCGCAATGGAACCCCTTTAAACTCATATTCTGAAAACTTCCACCCAGGACTTTGGTTATCTCTGTCATCAAACTTCACCCGAATTCCTTTGGCCTCAAGTTGCTTTTTGATCGCCAAAGCCTTTTCAGAAATAGCTTGCAATTGCTCCTCGGTTTTATAAATAGGCACAATTACAACCTGAGTTGGAGCCAATTTAGGAGGAAGAACAAGTCCATTATCATCACTATGTGTCATAATCAATGCTCCGATTAAACGGGTAGAAACACCCCAAGAAGTAGCCCAAACGTATTCCTGCACACCTTCTTTTGTGGAAAATTTTACATCAAACGCTTTTGCAAAGTTCTGACCCAAAAAGTGCGATGTTCCGGCCTGGAGAGCTTTCCCATCTTGCATCATAGCTTCAATACAATAAGTTTCCAAAGCCCCGGCGAAACGTTCATTGGCTGTTTTTATTCCTTTCACAACGGGCATTGCCAGCCAGTTTTCGGCAAAGTCAGCATACACGTTTAACATTTTCTCTGTTTCAATTACAGCCTCCTTTGCAGTGACATGGGCGGTATGTCCTTCCTGCCAAAGAAATTCTGCAGTACGCAGAAACAAACGGGTACGCATTTCCCAACGCACCACATTCGCCCACTGGTTAATCAACAATGGCAAATCACGATAGCTTTGAATCCAGCCCCGATAGGTATTCCAGATAATGGTTTCGGATGTAGGCCGCACAATGAGTTCTTCTTCCAGTTTTGCGTCAGGGTCCACAATTACACCCTTGCCATCGGGCGAATTAATCAAACGGTAATGTGTTACCACCGCACATTCTTTCGCAAAACCTTCAATATGGCTGGCCTCTTTACTCAAAAACGATTTTGGTATAAACAAAGGAAAGTAAGCATTAACATGTCCTGTATCTTTAAACATCTTGTCGAGCGTTGCCTGCATAGTTTCCCAAATTGCATATCCGTAAGGCTTGATAACCATACATCCTCGCACATCGGAGTTCTCGGCCATGTCGGCCCGCAGCACCAATTCGTTGTACCACTTACTGTAATCTTCGCTTCTTTTTGTGAAATCTTTCGCCATAATTTGGGTTTGGTATAGTCTTTGTAATTTGTTGGCAAAATTAGAAAAGCATCAGTCAATATTTACCAATTAATTTCGGGAGGACCCAAACAATGAAAAATCTCCTTTTTATTGCCGCAGTAGCCATTTTAGCTACATCGTGCAAAACCACTTATGTAAACAATCATTACAACACAAATGACGATGTTTACTCGCGTCCGAGCGATCGCCCAGTTGCTTCAACCTCAACAAACACAGGAAATAGTAGCGGCAATCAAAATAGCCAACAAAATACCGATGGTTATACTTCGGCTAATAATTCCGGAAACACCAACAGCGGAAATGCTAATGGCGGGGATTATTACGACCCAAATTACAACAGTTCTTCTTCCGGCACTAATGGAGGAAATACTTATGTAACGAATAATTACAACGATGATGATTATTATGATTATCAATATTCATCGCGTATTCGGAGGTTTTATAACCCTGTTTACAGCTATGGTTATTACGATAACTACTATACCAATATGTATTATTACAACTATAACTACAACAGCTATGGAACAAGTATATACTCTACCTATAACTGGTGGGGGCCTTCAATAAGCATAGGGTATAGTTATGGCTATAATCCGTGGAACTGCTGGAGTTGCGGTTGGGGAAACCCTTATTACGGTTACAATCCTTATGGCTGGAACAGTTACGGTTGGAACAATTACGGTTATAATGGATGGGGTTACAATGGTGGTTTTTATAACGGCTATAACAACGGTTACTGGAATGGTTACAATCAGGGTTACAACAACGGCTATAACCAAGGCTACTATAATGGCCTTTATAACAGCAATACCACAACGTACTATAACAGCTACGACAACAATAGTAACTTTTATTACGGCCACCGTTCGTCGTCAGCAATGGCTCCAAAAACAGGAAGTGCCAAAGCGAACAAGCAGTTTTCTTCTTTTGGCGAAAAGTATAATGCTATGAAAGATAAAGTTCAAATGCCTACAGTGGTGAATAAAACGAATATGAATGCAAATGATATGTCGAAATCGAATTCAGGAATAAATCAAGCTAATACCAAAACAGGTGTAAGCCCTGCAGTAGGAGCAAAAACCAATAATTCGATTGATAATTATAGCTTTCAACCAAATAACTCAAAAACAAATGCTGCTCCTGCAACTGGAAACACAAATGTTCAAACGGGTAAAGGTGGTGTGAATGCTAATAGTTTTGATAGTGCTCCCAAAACGGGGAACAACACTCTTCAAAATGCCAAAGGTCAAAACGGTCAAACGATTCAGAATGGTGATGGAAGAACACTACAAAACGGGAACAACCAACCCATCCAAAATAACTCTTCTTCGGGACGTAATTTTGGTTTGAATCAAGCCGGTGGCAACGACCAAACTGCAAGACCTTATAACCCCAGCGGTGGTCGTACAGAACAATATACTAATCCTGGTGTGCGGAACAATAATGGTATAAACCAACAAGCACCTATTAATAACGGTAATGTTTATAGTCGCCCTTCCGACCCCAATGTTGGCAGAAACAACGGAATGAATAACAATACCCCCGATTATTATGACCGTAACAACAGCGGTAGCCGAAGTAATCAACAACCCAACAACACGGGTATTTTCCAACAACGGGATAATAATGGTTTACAAAACCAAAACGCACAACCCCGTCAAGACAATAACGGAGGCATTCGTCAAAGAGATAATGGTGGATTCCAACAAAACAATTCACAACCCCGCCAAGATAACGGAGGAATGAGACAACAACGTGATAACGGCGGTTTCCAACAACAAGCCCCTGTGCAACGTCAGGATAATGGCGGATTTCAACAACGAGCCCCCGTGCAACGCCAAGACAATGGTGGATTCCAACAAAGAAACAACGGCGGAGGAATGCAACAACAAGCACCAAGTCCAAGAAGCAACGGAGGTGGATTTAATGGCGGAGGTGGAGCAAATTCAGGAGGAGGAAGAAGCAGTGGTGGTGGAAATTCAGGAGGTGGCCACAGAGGTGGAAGATAAGCCCAAACAGACTGTATTTTTAAACCAAAAAATAGTTTTTCACCAAATGGAAATAAAATTATCTTTGCACCCCTTTTTAGAAATAGCATTTCTTAAAAGTTACGCGGATGTGGCGTAATTGGTAGCCGCACCAGACTTAGGATCTGGCGGGTAATTCCGTGGGGGTTCGAGTCCCTTCATCCGCACTAAAAAAGCCCTGAATTTATTTTCGGGGCTTTTTTAATGTTAAGAATCAGAACAGAATTAAAACTATAAAATGAACATTTCGCTCCAAAAAAACGACAGCATTACCGGACTTCTTAAAGTAGAAATTGAAACTTCAGACTACGCTCCAGCAGTAGACAAAGCTCTTAAAACCGCTCAACGCAAAGCCCAAATGCCCGGTTTTCGCTCGGGGATGGTTCCAATGGGAATGATTAAAAAAATGTATGGCAAATCGGCTTTGGCAGAAGAAATAAACGGCCTAAGCAATAAGCACTTGATGGATTATGTGAAGGAAAAGAAGTTGGACTTAATTGGCTCACCACTGCCGAGCGAATCGGTTGATATTGAAGGAAGTTTCGATAATCCCGGACGCTTTGTGTTTCATTATGATGTAGCGTTTGCTCCTGAGTTTACATTGAGTTTAGACAAGAGCAAACGGTATACTCAAAAAATGATAAAAGTTACTGAGGATGTATTAAAGGAAGAAATTGACCGATTGACAAAACGTTATGGAAGCCTTACTGATGTGCAACGTCCCGAAACAGACGAAGATGTATTGTTTATTGATTTATACGTTTCGGATGCAGATGGAAACAAAATTGATGAAGCTTATCATCGTGAAACGATTTTAACCCTGAAAGGAGTTAGTGACGAAGCAACCAAGCAGGCTCTTTATTTATTGGAGCGTGACGCAACAACCAGAGTAAACAGCCGTTTACTAAGCAGCAACGAAACCGATTTAGCACAATTGTTAGGAGTTGAAAAGGATAATTTAGACTCTGTTCCTGAAACATTAATCTTGAAAGTGAACAAGGTTCAGCAAATTGTAAAGGCAGAATTGACCGAAGAGTTTTTTGCCCAGCATTATCCTGACGGTACTGTAACTTCGGAAGAAGAGATGAAAGCAAGCATACGCAAGCAAATTTCTGGACACTATGACAATTACAGCAATCAGATTTTGTATTATGCAGTTCAGAAGGATTTGATTGAGAACACTCCGATAGTACTTCCGGTAGAATTTTTGAAACGTTGGCTGCCTTCCGTAAACGAATCGCTCACTACTGAAAAGGTGGAAAGTGAATTTCAATCGTATGCAAATGGGATTAAATGGGAATTGATTGAAAATAAGATTTTCAGTCAGTTTGAAATAAACTACACTCCCGATGAATTGGATGAAGCAATACGCGGCAATATTCGTGAACGTTTCTTGCAATATGGCCTTCCAAATGTGGATGATGAAACCGTAAACAAGGTGCTTCAACAAGAACTAAAAGACCAAAAGGCTTTTAAACAACACACAGAGCGTTTGCTTGATAAGAAAGTGCTTGATTTGGTGAAAAAGAACTGTACTATTGATTTAGTAGAAGTAGCCGAGGCAGACTTTTTCGGAGAAGGTCAGGGCTAAAATAAAGCACTTAAAGGGGTTTATCAGTACTTTATCACTTCTCCCCGCTCAAAATCATAGAGTGTTTTCCGGCGAAGATCGTACCAAGCCGACCAGAAATCGTTTAGTGAATTGATGAATGCTAGCTTGGCTTGAAAGCGGTCATTTAGTGCTGTGTTCAAGTCAAGGATTGTAATTTTTCCAATCAAATAGCGGTTGCTTGTAATTTCATACCGTTTTTGGGCAATGGTGTCTGCCTTTCGGGCAATGATAACCTTTTGACGATAAAGCCTAAGCTGGGTAGCTGCCAAGATTACTTCCTGTTCAAAGTTTTGCTGCTGCTGCTGAATGGTTATATCAGTGAGTTCCTGATTAGCCTTGGCAGTAAGCACTTGGGCATTGGTACTACCCCAAGTTACGATTGGCAACGAAAACCCCAATGTAACCTGCTGCTGGGGTAAGGATTGTTTATAAACATCTGAAATCAATACCGCCGATTTTGTTAATCCATAATTGGCACTAAGATTTGCGTTTAGATAATTATCTGCTTTAGCTTTTCTTACATCCCTTTGAGCTTCGAGCCGCATTCTTTCATAGCTAGTAATGTTTTTACGGTTTTTGCGGGCTTCTTCCAAAGCCTTGTTTACTTCTACATTTATTTCTGGCAATTCATTTGGAATCCCTAAAGTTATTTCCTGATTAAGGGGCAAATTCAAATAATTTAGTAGCCTTTGTGTGTTTATTTGGACATCCAACTCCCCCTGACTTATTTGATTTTGGGCGTTCATGGTGGCCAATTCCAATTGCAACAATTCGTTTTCGGCAATCTTTCCGAGGTTGTATCTTCCTTGTGAAATCTTATAAAGCGTATCGGTATTGGTTTTGTTTTTTGCCGATGCCTCATAATTGGTTTGTGAAACCAGCAGATTAAAGAACAAGGTAGAAGCCTGAAAAGACACGTTTTCCATATCTTCACCATATTGCAATTGGGTTTCGAGGTATTTGAGTGGCTCTATTTTATTGTCCCAACGAAGTTGGTTGAATCGAAAAAGCGGTTGGTTAAGTCCGATAACTAAGGGTTGAGCCAAATAGCTTGATGTGTGGGTATTGTCAAAAATGTCCAACCGTTGCAACTGACTACTCACGCTTATTGTCCCTCCTGTTGGACCAATGTTTTGACTTAAATTCAAGCCGGAATTGCTATTACTTAACGTTCTTTGCCTGAATGCCTGGCTACCATCGGGCTGCAGGGTGTTGGAAATACTGTTGCTGAAATCGGGAATGGTACCGGTTAAATTTAAGGATGGCAAATAGCGACTACGAAAAATTTTATAGTTCCATTTTCCTGAGTTTTTTCGAGTTGTTGCCTGCCTTGCCGTTGATGATTGCTGCTGAGCAATGGCCACCACTTCTGAAAGGGTAAGGAGGCGGGGGACTTGGCTAAATGCGGTTTCCGCTCCAAAAAGAAGCATAACTATTATCAGATAAAAAACATTCCGTATTTCCATTCGTAATTCGTAATTTTGTCTGTATATTTTGTTTTTTAAGGAAGCCAAGAGGGCTTTGCCGTTCGTAATTGAATTTATTCCCACCTCAATGCTTCAACCGGGTCTAACTCTGCTGCTCGTTTGGCAGGAGTTATTCCAAAAACTAAACCTACAGTTACTGAAACAGCCATGCTTAGCACCACCGACCACCAACTCACTACGGTTTCAATTCCGGCAAATCTATCCACAATCCACGACATACTTAATCCCAACAGAAGCCCGATGATAGCACCACCTAGACTGAGCAAAACGGCTTCGAGCAAAAACTGCTGCACCACATCTTTTTGAGTAGCTCCAATTGCTCGGCGGATACCAATCTCTTTAGTTCGCTCAAGGACAGAGGCCAACATAATGTTCATAATACCAATACCGCCAACGAGTAGGGATATTCCGGCGATGGCCCCTAAAACGAAGTTAAAAATGTCTTTGGTTTTTTGCTGTTGCTTTATTAGCATTTCGGGGATGCTTACTTCAAAGTCCACCACTCCTGCATGTCGGCGTTGCAGCAATCGGCTAACCACTTCGGCTGCTTCCTGCATATTGCTTCCGGGAAATAGCTGCACAGTAATCCGGTCGATTTGGTTATAGTTTTTTGGGGTGTTGTCTTCCTCAGGCTTAGCATTCTCGTCCTCATTTGCACCTGCAGCTTTTTCGAGCATACTTTTCGTAATGAGCGAACGGTTTTGATAACGAAGCAGCATGGCCTTCACAGGAATATACACATCCAAATTGTAATCTCGAATTCCAAGGCTTTTTATGCTGTTTTCTGAAATGCTTCTATTCTCAAGCAGGCCAACAACCTTCAACCAGTTTTCGCCGCATTTGATATATTTCCCTATTGGATTTCCACCTTTGAAGAATTTTATTTTTATGGAATTCCCCACCACACATACAGGTTCGCCATGGCTTTGTTGAAATTCGCTAAAAAACTCACCGCTTTCGAGTTTAAAGTCTGTGAGTGTGAAATATTCTAAACCAACACCTACAATTTTACCCTGTTTGCGGATCCCTTCCCGCATCAGCCAAGAGTCTTTCACCACCTCGGGATTAATGGTTTCAATTTGAGGAACCACTTCTGAAATAGAAGTTACATCAGTTAAGCTAAGTCCCGTGGACATCTTTTTTTGTTCCTGCTTTCCCGCTGTGGACTCGTCCGAACCTTTGTTTTCGGGGATTTTAGCCGTTACCACAATGTTGTTTGCCCCCACCAATTTCATTTGCTCCAGCAATTCCTTTTGAGCACCGGCTCCAATGGCTAACATCGTTATCACTGCCGCTACTCCAAATATCACCCCCAAAGCAGTAAGCATACTCCGCAGCTTATTTCCGGCCAATGCCTGAATAGCTATTCTGAGGTTGAAGTTGAAACTTTCGTTAAACATTTAGTTTGAAAAACCGAACAAATGTATAAGGATATGAATTTGGATAGCGGAATGAGATGAAAAAGAAAATGGCATATGTGATTTTACCGATGAACTGATAGTTCTGATATTATTCTACTTATCCAAATCGGGCCAACGCCCGGCAGCGAAAAAGTATTTGCTCCAATAGCTGTCGTCGAGTGAACTCACCATCACTCCCGAACTGGATGATGTGTGAACAAACATTCTTTTTTGCAGAAAAACACCAACATGGGTAATGTTTTGCGATCTGACTTTAAAGAAAACCAAATCGCCTTCCTTCAGTTCGCTGGGCGTTACGCGATTTGTTTTGGGGTAAATATCTCTGGAACCGCCAAGCAATTTGATATTATAGGCTTTCTCATAAATGATTTTGGCGAAACCTGAGCAATCAATCCCAAACTTGCTCGACTGGCCCATTTTATGGGGTGTTGTGAGCCAACGGAAGCTTTCGTGATACACCTCAGGGTTGTTTACCTTATCTAACTCAATGCCGTAAGAAGAATAGTAGGAAGAAATATAGGACGTATCAGATTCAACAATGTTATTTATTTGAGAATAAAGGCTGGAGTAGTCCGCATTGGGCTGGGCTGAAGCAAGGGAGGCTGAGAAAAGAAAAATAATCGTGAGGATGCGAAGCATTGGGGCAAAGGTAAGGATTAGCATTTCAATTATGGAAAACCATTACTCAATGGCATTTCAGCATATTACTCATAAACCCTATTTTTGTCCACTTTGCTTGCTACCCCTATCGACCATGTAAAAGGCATTTTTGCTGAAAAAGCTCGACTGCTTTCTACGGAGTTGGGCATTCATACGCTGGGAGATTTAATTCAGCATTTCCCGTTTCGTTATATTGACAGGAGCAAGTTTTACAGTGTAGCGGAAGCTTTGGGCAGCGACCAGCTCATTCAGATAAAAGGCCGACTACGCAACATAAACACCATTCCGGGAAAGAAGGAACGCTTAGAAGCCGAACTCTACGACGAAACCGGAGTCTTGCATTTGGTGTGGTTTGCTGGGCTTAAATGGGTGAAGCCCCTTTTGATTGCGGGGCAGGAATATGTGGTGTTTGGCAAACCTGCCGAGTTTAACCGCAAGCTGCAAATTGTGCATCCCGAAATTCAGAACATAAAAGATTTTGTGGCCGAAACCACCGGGGCTTTGCAACCCATTTACAATTCCACTGAAAAACTCCGGGCTCGCTATCTCGATAGCAAAGGAATAGAGAAGATTGTGAAAAGTGCTGTTTTGGCCAGCTATCATAGCATTGAGGAAACACTGCCCGAACATCTTCGCCGCAGCCTGAACCTCATTCCGCTAAAAGAGGCCATGTATAATGTGCATATTCCAACGCATCCTGAGGTATTGCAACGAGCCATTTTCAGGCTGAAATTTGAGGAATTGTTTTTTGTTCAATTGTTGCTTTGCCGCCAAAATCAGCTTCACAAAAAACAATATAAAGGCTTTGTGTTTGGAAAGGTGGGGAATGCCTTCAATGATTTCTACAACCATTATTTGCCGTTTGAACTCACCAATGCTCAGAAACGGGTAACCCGCGAAATACGGGCCGACATAGGCAGTGGCCGCCACATGAACCGTCTGCTGCAAGGCGATGTAGGGAGCGGAAAAACGTTGGTGGCTTTGATGTGTATGCTGATGGCCATTGACAATGGCTTTCAGGCCTGCCTGATGGCTCCAACCGAAATATTGGCTAATCAACATTACGCCACACTCCGCGAGCTGCTGGGCGACATGCCATTCGATATTCAGTTATTGACCGGAAACACCAAGAAAAAGGACCGTAAAATTCTGCACGAAAAGTTGCAAAGCGGTGAAATACATATTCTGGTGGGAACGCATGCCTTGCTGGAAGACGAGGTAGTGTTTAAGAATCTGGGATTTGTGGTTATAGATGAGCAGCATCGGTTTGGAGTGGCACAGCGAGCAAGGCTTTGGAAAAAGAATACCAATCCGCCGCATATCCTCATTATGTCGGCAACGCCCATTCCCCGGACGCTGGCCATGACGCTATATGGCGATTTGGACATTTCGGTGATTGACGAACTCCCGCCGGGACGAAAGCCGGTGAAGACCTTGCACTATTATGAAGAAAAGCGGCTACGTTTGTTTGGGTTTTTGAAAGAACAGATTCAGTTAGGACGGCAGGTTTACATTGTGTATCCTTTAATTGAAGAAAGTGAAACTCTCGATTTGGCCAATTTGTATGAAGGCTATGAAGCCATTCAGCGGGCTTTTCCAAAACCAAATTACCAGATAGGCATTGTTCATGGAAAACAAAAACCCGAAGACAAGAGTTTTGAGATGAATCGGTTCCAGAAGGGCGAAACACAGATACTGGTGTCTACCACCGTGATAGAGGTGGGCGTAAATGTTCCCAATGCCAGCGTAATGGTAATTGAAAATGCCGAACGGTTTGGTTTGTCGCAGCTGCATCAACTTAGGGGTCGGGTGGGGCGAGGTGCAGAGCAGAGTTTCTGTATTTTGATGACAAGCTATAAAGTGAGTGCAGAAGGTAAAACCCGCATCGAAACCATGTGCCGAACAAACGATGGTTTCGAGATTGCTGAAGTGGATTTAAAGCTCCGCGGCCCCGGCGATATGGGTGGCACACGCCAAAGCGGTATTGAAGATTTGAAGATAGCCGATATAGTTAAAGATAACCAGTTGTTACTGCTGGCAAGGCAGTATGCCGAAAAGCTTCTTGAAAACGACCCCGATTTCCTACATCCCGAGAACCAACTCATTGCCCGCAAATATGCCGAACTGCAAAAGGGACGGTTGAATTGGGGAAGGATTAGTTAGGGGTGAGGTTTTCTTTATTATTTGGAGCAGAACATTTAGCATTCCATCCCAACGTTTGGGTCCCGCTTTCGCCCATAGCCGCCTCAAATGCAGGCGGGCTATTTGGCTCAATCGAGGCTAGAGCGAAAGGGCGGTGCTTTGATGGGCGGTTGGTGAATGCCCATTCGGCGGAAGGGAAAACAAAAAAAGGAGCGTACCTCTCAGCACGCCCCTTTTCAAAATTCTAAAACTAAAAACCTACACAGTAATCTTAATAGTGTATGCTACATCCACCAAGCCAGTGTTTTGCACCAAAGCAAAGGTGTTGGTGGGCGAAAAGCCGAGGTCTTGCAGTTCCACGGGTCAGACTTATTTTCTGGGGAGCAAATGATTTATGCGAACAATTTTTCAAGTCTAAAGAGGAAGAATTTGACATCTGTTACACCTCTTAGATTCGCTCTAAAATGTTTTATTTTGGAGTTAAAGGACTCGGCGTTTGCGTTAGTG